>JBDTMP010000250.1:0-2787 GCA_039934215.1 Ginsengibacter sp. | reverse complement strand
CCCTTAGTGGTAGAACCTATTGAGACATCTTCCTTTGGATTTCCTTCAAAAAAATCATCAAAATGTTCTTTAGCGCCAGGGAAATGATCTTTAAACATTTCGGTGGCCTGGGCCTTTAGATCACTGAAATAACTTTTGGCTGTGTCACCTGCGTTCTCCGCCTCTGCTTTCAGCTTATGAAATTTGTCTTTAACAGAATTCGCCATTTTTTGCTTCTCTTCTTCCGTCATCTTGGTGTATTTGTAAGCACCAAAAGCGGCGGCAGCGCCTAATAAAATAGTTGCAAGATGTTTATTATTTACACTCATGATATTCATTTTTGTATTGTGAGAAATATTTTACTATTGATATAACAATAAATCTGCCATAAAAATATCCACTGTTTTAACACGAACGAAAACAACAAAAACTTTTTGATTTTGAATATGATTGTTTTGGTAATGATTTAAACATAAAAAATTCAGCAGCAAAGGGAGTAACAACAATCCTGAATTACACTTCCGTAATTTCCAGCTTCGCAAAAGTAGAAGGCCCTACAATACCATCATCATCCACGCCATTCTTTTGTTGAAAGGCTTTGACGGCTCTTACCGTTCCATTCCCGAAAACACCATCCTCATCAACTTTCGGGTCTGCGCCTTTTGCATTTAAGGCTTGTTGAATTTGTACGACCGCGTCGCCGCCATCGCCTTTACGCAAGTAAGAACCTGTGGTAAATTTTTTGCCCGGCACATTGGGCAGGCTTGCCTCTTCCTGGATAAGGCCAAACAATTCCGGTGTAACAATTCCGGTAACAGGCAAATTATGTTTTTGTTGAAATTGTCTTACAATTTCTTCAGTTCCGGCGCCGAAATCACCGTCGGCTTTTATTTTGAAATCAAGATCAAATAACATTTTCTGAAGAACGGTTACGTTACTGCCGGTATCTCCATTTTGCAAGTTATCATCATGTGGCGGGGCCATTGCTTCATTCAATGCTTTGGGGGTTACAAAGGCCCTCACCAATGATCTTTTCCGGTTGCGAAGCATTACCCTTCCTCCATCGCTGTTGTTACCTATTTCTGTATTGCCTTCCCATGCCTGGAAAGCGGTTTTAGCAGCATCAATCCATTTTAAAAAAATGCCAGTATGGTCGCAAATGCCATCGCCGCCCCAGTCGTATAAAACAATATCACCGGGCTGTGGCTCTTTCACTATGCAGCCATTACGTTTCCAGAAAACAAATCCAGACTGGCACGATTGATATCCATTTGCCGTATCTACTTTTTCCAGGTGATGGCCTGCCTGGTCATAAACCCAGCTTACAAAAATGCAGCACCATTTTACACCATCGAGCCCATACCATTTGCCATATTTTGTTTTGTTGGAATTAGGAGGAGATTCCACAATTCCATCCTGCGAAGCAGCAGTATCAATTATTGATTGTCGTGACATAAATTATTATTTTTTAATTATTATTTTTTACGATCTTCTTCACTGGATGCCACAGGAGGTTTTGCACCTGTACTGCGCATGTTGGAAATTTTATTCAGCAGGTCGAACCAAAAAGGAGCGCCCATCATAATAGCAAGGATGGTTGCCAGCAGCCCCGTAATTTTAGAAAAAAGCAATAAAGCGGAAAATTTGCCATTGGCATTATTTAATTCACCGGCTTTCCATGTAAGGGGCATTGCATCGCTCAAGCCTTGCTTTGCCTTATCAATTTCTGTTATTTTTTTTGTTAAGTCTCTTTTGATTTCCTGGGCGGTCATCGCAGTTGTTGATGCAGTATCAGTATTTATGTTCATTTTTTGCACCTCGTTTATCAAAACGGAATCTGTTGTTGCATTATATCCTTGCATGGCGATTTTTGTACGGGCCTCAGGGTTGCTGTATAAATATTTTGCAAGCGCGATGCTATCAGCATTAAGAAATACTGTTACCACTATCGCCATTAATAGTGTAGCCGGCCTGGAATATTTTTTTTTCAAGGTTCCCGTCATACGACTCATAGAAGAATCAAACCAATTTTCTATTTTTCCCCTGAACAATTCCATTTTACTCACTTTTTTTTCGGTGAGGGATTCGAATGTATCTTTTGCCTCAGTTGCATACGCAATTAATACTCTCTGAAATTCCGTGGAGAGCACATTAGATTTTTCAATTGAAGCTATAAGCTCATCAAAATCTTTTGGGATAGCCTTGGGATTTGCCGGATCGAATGTGATTTTCTCGAGCAATGCGGAAGTGAAATTGCGGGCATCGATATACGAATTGGACTTTCGCTCTCGTGATAAAGTTGTTATTGAGCAATGATCCATAATCGCCTGGCCAAGACTAAGCTTTGTACCATCCGGCTGCGTTATTATTTTATCAAAAATTTTAAACAACCAGTCTTCAAGCAAGGCAGCCCTCGCTTTCAAACCTGTAAGGACCATTTCGACCGCAGAACTGGTTATGATACTAAGCAGGAAATAGACGAATATGACGCCTACTACTAAATCTAAGATTGGGAAATTACTCATTGGTTATATTTTTGCCTACTCTTAATCCCTTTTCGGCTTCCCGGGTTTATTAAAATTATATTTTAATGTGGTGCTCTATTGATTGCATAATCAATATACATCAGCGAACTGCTTACGTCTTAGGATAGCTTTATTTACTTTAAAATATGGGTTGGTGAAAATTCAGTAGATGCGGGGACCTGTTGAGAAAAAATCTCCGGGGCTTTATCAAAAGAATTGAATACACTAAACTAAGGAAACCCTCGCAATAATTGAAGGGTGAAAACACTGTTTTTTAATAAAC
>JBDTMP010000249.1:0-4811 GCA_039934215.1 Ginsengibacter sp. | reverse complement strand
TAAATAGAATTTATAAATCTCATCAAGGCTTATTGAACATCTCAATTGCGATGTAATAAATATACCTCGTGCAAAATCTCCCCGCCAGGGTATAAAATGAACGGAAGCGATTTTGCCCGAAAGTGAATACAGTGATTCATCGATTTCCCCGAGATGTTGATGCGTTAATGATTTGTAAGCCTGGATGTTATTTTGCCTCCACGAAAAATGAGAAGTTGTGGAAAGCGTTTGCCCTGCGCCGGTAGAACCTGTAATGCCCGTCGTATAAATATCTTCCGGCAAATTCAGTTTCGCAAGAGGCAGTAATCCAAGCTCAATTGCTGTTGCAAAGCAGCCCGGGTTTGCAATGTTATCCGCTTTTTTTATATCGTCTTTATTAATTTCCGGAAGCCCATAAACAAATGTCCTGTCCTGAAAAACTGCATTTTTTTTAAGCCTGAAATCCTGGGAAAGAGAAATAATCTTTACATGCGCCGGAATTTCATTTTCCTCCAGATATTTTTTAGAATCGCCATGGCCTACACATAAAAAAAGCACATCAATTTCATCGTTGGTTGTGTCAGAAAAATGCATTTCAGTTTCACCAACCAGGTCCTGGTGAACAGCATGCAAATTTTTTCCTGAATTACTTTTACTATGTACAAATATTAATTCAACAGCGGGGTGGTTTATTAAAAGCCGTATCATCTCACCGCCCGTATATCCGGCCCCGCCTATAATTCCTGCTCTAATTTTCTTTTTCATCAGCGCTATTTTTCACAGCATGATAAATCGCTGTTTGATTACCAAAAATTTTACTGAAGCCTCTTACATCGCTTCCGCTCCAGCCTGTATTCATTTCTCCATATTTTCCAAATTTACTACTCATAAGGTCAAATGCGGATTCTATGCCAGTAACCTGGTAGCGATAAGGCATTAATTGCACATAAACATTGCCGGTAACATGCTGTTGGGAAGACTTTAAAAACGCTTCAATATCACGCATAACTGGATCGAGTACCTGCCCCTCATGCAGCCAGTTGCCATAAAATTCTGAAAGCTGGTTTTTTAGATTCAACTGCCATTTGGTAAGCACATGTTTTTCCAGTGCATGATGTGCTTTGATAATGACCACCGGCGCAGCAGCTTCAAAACCTACACGCCCTTTAATGCCAATTATTGTGTCTCCCACATGTATATCCCGTCCTATTGCATAAGGGCCTGCAAGCGTCTGTAAATGTTGAATCGCTTCGACCGGGTGTTCAAATTTCTTTTCATTTACGCTTACAAGTTCACCACTTTCAAAATGTAATACAGCCTGCTCGCTTCCGTTATTAGATAATTGTGTTGGCCATGCTTCTTCGGGGAGCATTCCATTTGATGACAGTGTTTCTTTCCCCCCAACACTTGTTCCCCAAAGGCCCTTATTAATTGAATAAGCGGACTTATCAAAGTTCATTTTCACTCCCTTTGATTTGAGGTAATCAATCTCCTCCAGCCTTGATAATTGCATATCGCGAATGGGGGTTATAATTTCCACACCGGGAATCATAATATGGAAGATCATGTCAAATCTTACCTGGTCATTTCCTGCCCCGGTACTTCCATGAGCTACAGCATCTGCATTAAGTTTCTTTGCATGCTCGGCAATATGCAGCGCCTGGGAAAGCCTTTCAGCGCTTACGCTTAATGGATATGTATTGTTCTTAAGAACATTTCCATAAATAAGGTATTTAATTATAGAATCATAATAACTCTTTGTGGCTTCAACTGTAGTGTGGGTAGTAACTCCAAGTGTTTTAGCATGCGTTTCAATATCTTCAAGTTCTTTGGCGGTAAAGCCCCCTGTATTTACAATAATGCTGTGAACTTCATAATTTAATTCATCCGTAAAATATTTTACGCAATAAGAAGTATCAAGCCCACCGCTAAAACCTATAACTACTTTTTTAGCCATCAATATCATTTAGAGATTAAAGAAGAAACTTAAAACCGATTTTCCCTTACTAGCTTTCTTACCCATTAAGAATTTAATAAGCCTGTTTTGCTTTAAGCGCATGAAACGCTCATACTGCTCTGATTTCTTTTCAAATTCCGCCGCTGTCTCTTCAGGCTCATAATGATCAACGGGGTCGTAAAGCATGGCAGTGCACATACAATTTTTTCTTTCTTTACTCATAAGTATATCATAGTTAACACAGCTTTTACAGCCCGCCCAAAAATTTTCATCATCCGTAAGCTCACTATAAGTAACCGGCTCATAACCGAGATCACTATTTATTTTCATAACAGCAAGACCTGTAGTAAGCCCAAATATTTTTGCATTGGGATATTTTTCGCGGGACAGATCAAAAATTCTTCTTTTGATGCTTTTAGCGATACCTGTTTTTCTAAATGAAGGCGCTACAATAAGGCCACTGTTTGCTACGAAGCCTTCCTTGCCCCATGCTTCAATATAGCAAAAACCTACCCATGCATTATCTTCAGTTAGGGCAATTACAGCCTTACCTTCCTGCATTTTTTGTTGTATATATTCTGTTGAACGTTTTGCAATGCCGGTTCCTCTTGCCTGCGCAGAGTTAGCCATCTCATCGGTGATGATTTGAGCAAATTTGAAATCTTCGGAAGTTGCAACACGAACAATTATTTTTGATTGTTCCACTTTGCGTTTGTTTAATAATTGAAATATGTGGTGTGAGCGGGGATTTTTTCACTGATAGGGGCAATGTCCATTGCTCGGCCTATCAGTATCCAGGTCGGAAAAAACAGCGAACAGGCATACATGGTTCAGCAACAGTGGCTGCGGAAACGTAAGAAGAAATTATATAATTGTAACCTTCCAATTTTATAAAGTTTAATGAATAGAATGCAAATGTATATTTTTTTATAATTTATTCAACAAAACGTTTTTAAGATTTTGTTATTGTTTAAAGACGTTTTTATCGTTACAAATTTACAAAGGTGTCTGCCTATTTAAATTGAACTCGCAACTATGAGTTTGTTATTATTTCAGCTGACGGTTTTTTTAACCAATGATGTAATTTATCTGCGATGATCCTGTCATTACTTAAACGCGGCACTTTATTTTGTCCACCAAGCTTTCCAATGCTCTTCATATAATTTATGAAACCATTTTTTTGGACAGGGGATATTTTTAAAGGCTGCAGGATGTTTCCTTTTATAAGATCATCATAATAAATATTTTTATTCCTTAAATTCTGATCAACTTTGTTCGCGAATCTTTCAAGGTTCACCGGTAAGTTTTCAAATTCAATAAACCATTCATGAAAACTTTTTTGATCATCATCAGAAATTTTTGGCGCGACAGTAAACTCGGTCACTTTAATATTTTCCGCATCCGCTGTTTTCATCAATGCTGCTTCAACCTCTTCGCCTATTACATGCTCGCCAAATGCTGAAATATAATGCTTAACCCGTCCTGTAACCACAATGCGATACGGATTAAGCGACACGAATTTAATAGTATCCCCAATATTATATGCCCACAAACCAGCATTGTTGCTAATTATAAGAACATAATTCTCATTTAATCTAACGTCTTCAAGCAAGAGCCTTGTTGGGTTTTCATTAAAAATTTCAGCCGCGGGAACAAATTCAAAAAATATCCCGCTGTCAGTATTTAGGAGCAATCCTTCATCTTTCTGGCTATCCTGGAAAGCAAAAAATCCTTCACTTGCGGGGTATAATTCAATTGTATCAATTTCTTTTCCGATGGTTTCTACAATCTTTGATTTGTAAGGTTCATAATTTACGCCTCCCTGCACCATCACGCTGAAATCAGGAAAAATATCTTTTATTTTTTTACCTGTCTTCTTTACAAGCTCATCAAAATACATTTGCATCCATGGTGGAATACCGCTTATCAATGTCATCTTTTCATCAACAGTTTCCTGCACTATTTTCTCAAGTTTTGTTTCCCAGTCTTCTATGCAATTGGTTTCAAAAGTGGGCAATTGATTTGAACGAAGATATCTTGGTATGTGATGATTAACAATACCACTAAGCCTTCCCGTGGGGATACCTCCAACTCTTTCGAGATCTGGAGAGCCACTAAGAAATATCATTTTACCATTTGCAAATTGTGTATTTCCTGTTTGCGCCATATAGCAAAGCAGGGCATCTCTTGCAGTATTTATGTGATTGGGAATAGAATCTTTTGTAATAGGAATATATTTAATTCCACTGGTTGTACCGCTTGTTTTAGCAAAATAAATGGGAACACCTTTCCATAAAACGTTGTGCTTTCCCTGTTTTATTTTTTCTATATATTCTTTAAAGTCTTCGTATTCCCTGATAGGAATATTTTTTACAAAATCCCGGTGATTTTTTATTTTATCAAAGTGATGATCTTTGCCAAATTCCGTTTTTAACCCTGTTTTAATTAAGGATTGAAATACCTTCTCCTGGTCTGCAGGAGCTGTGAGCATATTTTTCCTAATTTGCTTATATATGTAGTTGGCATATGGCTTTGCCAGGAAAGATTTTATCTTCATTTTAAAGGCTAATCATTAAGCGGACAAATTTACATAGAAATGATTTAATGAATTACTCAAAAACTAATTACAATTGCAGGGCCACTCTTTATCGAGATCAATACAGGTAATCACCACCACTTCATTATTTTCAGGCGCCACCACTACCCGTATATGCTGGCGCTCTGTGCTGTATCCCTCCAGGGCATAGGTTTTATCACCCTTGCTGCCCTCCCCGCTTTTAGCAAAATTTTCATTTCCTTTTTGAAGAATCTCTTTTATTTCCTGCAAAGTAATATGCCTGCATTCCATTCTGCATTTTGCATGTTTTGTTAATTT
>JBDTMP010000248.1:0-12593 GCA_039934215.1 Ginsengibacter sp. | reverse complement strand
ATTGATAAAAGAAAAGCGGGCAACTAAAAATTTATGCCCAAATAATTCAAAAAAAGCCGGTTTTTATCACCGGCCTTTTTTGCCAATACAATAAAAATGCGATTAATGCGCTTTGTATATGAAAAGCTACTAATCAACTTTCGTGGCATAGTTTTCTCTCTAAAGAGGCGAAAACATTAAATAAAATTCTGAATAAATATTAAATAAAAAATCATGAAAAATATAATAATTGTTATTGCATCAATTATCACCTTTACCGCTTGCAATAGCAAAAAAACCGAAACGAGAGATATTCAGTTAATGACTGATTCCAGCGCTTATAATAACGATATGTATTCTGATACCAGCAGTACTGTGGAAGTTGTTGCAACTCCTGTTACTCAATCAAGAACACCGAAAAGCGTTGTTCCAAAAAGCAATACTAAGTCAAACACATCGAATGCTGGTTCTGCGAACAGTACTACTACCCAAACAACTACTACTGAGACCACCACCAAGAAAAAAGGATGGAGCAGTGCCGCGAAAGGGGCTGTTATTGGAGCAGGAGCCGGTGCCATAGGAGGTGCAATCATTAGTAAGAAACAACCAGTAAAGGGCGCAGTAATTGGTGGCGTTGTGGGAGCGGCAGGTGGTTATATAATTGGAAAGGATATCGACAAGAAAAAGGGTCGTTAAATCCTCATAAATAATAATTTTTAAAGCCTTCTATGTTTTGAATGAAACGAATAGAAGGCTTTTTTATTACCAGAATAAGTTAGATTCTCTTTTGTTCCGGAGAGTTAAAATCCTGGCTTATCAACAAAAATATTTTCTAAGCTGCTTCGTTATTGAATTATTCATTTTATATTTCAGTAATGGACAAACGCATTTTTAAAAAGTTGCTGAAGGAGGAGATTATTACCGACGCTGAATTTGAAAAAATAGAACTATCCGAATCTGAACCGCTTTCTGTTTATTGGGATCTGCGCACTTTATTATACCTGGGGATCGTATTGCTCACTACCGCATTAGGCATTCTTGTCTATAAGAATATTAATACTATTGGCCATGATGTGGTAATTATCGCGATCGCAATTTTATGCGCCGGATGTTTTTGGTATAGTTTTAAAAATGCCAGTCCGTATTCCAATAAAAAAATTACATCTTCAAATGCCTGGTTTGACTATATATTATTAATGGGCTGTCTGCTGTTGTTAACATTTTTTGGTTATTTGCAATTTGAATATGAAATATTTGGAAACCGGTGGGGATTGGCAACTTTTTGTCCGATGATCTTGTTGTTTATATCGGCCTATTATTTTGATCATGTTGGTGTGTTAAGCCTCGCCATTGTTAATCTCGCAGCATGGGTGGGCATCAGCGTTACCCCGTTACAATTACTAACCAAAAATGATTTTGGTGACGCACGACTTATTTATTCAGGAATTGTTTTAGGAACGCTACTCGTGGCAATATCTTTCGCTTCCGTCAGTAAAAACATTAAGGCGCATTTTTGTTTTACCTATAAAAATTTTGGCTTTCATATTTTATTAATATCACTGCTTGCTGCTGTTTTTTATTTCGAAACTTATTATCTTTTTTGGGCACTGCTTTTCTTACCCGTTTGTTTTTTAATTTTTCGAAATGGGTTAAAAGAAAATTCATTTTATTTCCTGGTAGTTACAATTCTATACGCTTACACAGGATTGAGTTATGTGTTTATCCGGTTGCTTTTTACTGCAAATGACGGAGACGAATCTATTTACCTCGCGATAATCTATTTTATTGTTTCCGGTATTGGATTAATATGGCTTTTTATTCATTACAATAAAATTATTAAGATAAATGCCGGCGTATAATTCCACGGATCTCTATAATCAAATAGTTCAGCAGCAGGCTTCGGATGCTTTCTTAACAGGTGACATAAGCGAAGAAAGCTATAAAAAGATTTTGCAATCGCATACCTGTAAATTATATACTCCCAATTATTTTATAAGAATAGCATTAGGCGCAGTCACAATTATCGCCATACTGTTTACGGCGATATTATTTGGATTGTTGTTTGCCTCTTCAGGTTCTGGAGCATTCGTAGTACTTTGTTTGTTTCTTGGTATCGTATGTTATGGGGCGCTGGAATTGCTTGTGAAAAATAAAAATTATTATAATGCAGGGGTTGATAATATTTTGATGGCATCTGTTATTGTGTTTATTATCACCGCATTTTTTTTGTATGATAACACGGCAGATTATATATTGATAAGTGGAATTGCGATGGCCTTATCCTTGTTTTTATGCCTGAGATTTGCAGATGCATTCATGGCGATAATTTCTTATCTCTCTCTTTTCATTTTTGTATTTCTTTTATACCTGGATCTGGGTGCAATTGCGAAAAACACCGCGCCATTCCTGATGATATTTATTTCCGCATCTATTTATTTACTAATGAAAAGCCTGGCAAAAAAAGAAAGTTTAATGATCTATAATTTTTGTACGAAGTGTGTTATGCTTTTAACCTTGCTTACATTTTATGCGTCAACAAATTATTTTGTAGTAAAGGAATTAAGCAATCAAATGTTTCGCATGCAACTTACCCTACATGACAGCATTCCAATGGGCTGGTTATTTTGGGTAACCACTTTTGCAATCCCCGTCATCTATATTTTTTATGGTGTAAAAAGAAAAGATTTCCTTTTTATTCGCACAGGATTGGGACTAATAGCTGCCACCATATTTACCGTGCGTTACTATCACAATATTTTCAGCGCAGAACTATCCATGCTCATCGCCGGAAGCATAATAATTGCTTTAAGTTATGCCCTCATAAAATATTTAGAAATATCAAAACATGGCTTTACTTCCAGGAACTTACATCCCGGCAATAAAAATTTATTGAATGCAGAAGCATTAATTATCGCACAAACATTTGGCCACAGCCCAAAGACAGAAAGCAGCAATATTTTCGGCGGCGGCACAGGAGGAGGAGGAGGAGCAACGGGGAATTTTTAATGACCTGAAATGTAAGTGAAACGATAAAAGTATCCTGTTCTGCTTCCATTGTAATTGCCGCAAATTTTTACGGCAGTGTTGCAATCCCAAAAGCTGGTATGATTTTTATAACATACTTTTTATCTCTAACTTTTAAAAATAAAAAATGAACAAATTAGTAAGAGCCTTGATTGCAGGCTGGGGAGCAAAAAAATTGGGTGGCGGATGTTTAGGTACGATACTGGTATTTATAATAATATACTATGCGCTTGGTACCTGCAATTCACATCCGGCGCGAACGGTGCCGGCAGATCATTCGGGCATACAAAGAGCTGCGCCTGTCACTTCACAAATTTTATCTTCAGCAACAACAATGAATTTCCAGAGTTTATAATTTAGCTTATCAAACATCCACAGCTACATTCAAAAAAGCCGGGACATGATCCCGGTTTTTTTTATAGAAAAAATTTCAACAGATCGTTTCAAGCTGAGATGATTTTTATAAACTCATCCCACCCGAAACTTCAATCCTCTGGCCGTTGATCCATCCTGCGTCATCGGTGCAGAGAAACGCGATGACCCCACCAATATCTCCTGCCTGCCCTACCCTGCCTAACGCATTTTGTGAAGCAATTATTGATTTTCTATCCGGGTTATTTCGAATCGCGGCATTATTAAAATCGGTTTCAATAGGGCCGGGCGCTACCACATTTACTGTAATGCCTTTTGCGCCTGTATCCTTCGCGAGGTATTTTGTAAATATTTCAATGGCACCCTTCATGGAAGCATACACGGAATAGCCCGGTACACAAACCCGCGTAGTACCTGTTGATATATTTATGATCCTTCCGTTATTATTTAAAAGCGGCAATGTTTTCTGGCATAGAAAATAAATGGTTTTAAAGTGGATGTTCATAAACAAATCAAAATCATTTTCAGTCACCTTTTCAAATGGGAGCGTTGCTCCGATACCTGCATTATTTATAAGAAAATCAAAATTATTTGTGTCCCAGGTATCCTTCAACGTTTTGATTAAGACATTTAAAAAAGAATCCAAAGATTTAAAATCAGCCGCATCAAATTGAATGGCGGCAGCTTTCTGTCCTCTATCTTCAATTTCAGCAACTACAGCATTTGCGGCATCCTTATTTGAATTATAAGTTATGATTACATCATGTCCGCCATCTGCCAAACGAAGAGCCATGTTCTTACCAAGCCCACGACTGGCGCCTGTAACAAGAGCGATTTTATTTTTGTTAGTCATAATTATTTTTTTGCGAAAGTAAGAAAGGAAAGTATTGCTTTTATTATCAGTTTAAAAAAAACGTTTCTGAATTTTTATTCTAATAAAACGCTATAAACTGAATATTAATAACTATATATTTTGATGTTGGCATAATATTTATTTATGTAATTCAATAAACCTTTCAATAAAATTATATGCCCGATAAAAATTCAAAAAAACAGCAAAAGCCTGGTGATGATGAACATGTAACCGAAGCCCATGAGCAGGCAGAGAAAGATATTGAAAATGATCCTGATCTAAGTCCGACACCTGAACCTGGTGATGATTTAGATGAGGGTGAACTGGCGAGGCTTGAAGGAGAAGATTAAATATTATGGTATCCTCCATGAGTAAAATAGAAGTTCTGAAAGGCGACATTACAAAAGTTTCAGTAGATGCAATCGTGAACGCTGCCAATTCTTCGCTACTGGGCGGAGGCGGTGTGGATGGCGCAATACATCGTGCAGGGGGTAAAGCCATTCTTGAAGATTGTAAAAAAATTATTGCCAGGCAGGGAGGTTGTAAAACCGGCGAAGCTGTAATAACAACAGCGGGTAGTTTACCTGCGAAATTTGTTATCCATACTGTTGGACCGGTGTGGAATGGGGGAAATAAAAACGAACCCGCAAAGCTTGCGAATTGTTATCGTAATGCATTGAATCTTGCTGCAGAAAATAATTGCAGGTCAATAGCTTTTCCGGGAATAAGTACCGGCATATACGGGTATCCAAAAAAGGAAGCAGCTGAGATAGCAGTGAGAGTAGTTGACGGATTTTTTCAGTCTTCTGATCAAATTGATAAGGTGATATTTGTTTGCTTTGATGATGAATATTTTTTTCTGATTGGCAAACAACTATCATCCATTAGTTTATCATAAGTTTACTAATTGAGGCTATTTCTCTCCTTACTCAAAAACATTTGATACGTTTTTTTCTGAGGCGGTTTTTTAAACAGCCTGTTCCAGAATTTAATCAATATATTTTTGGAGAAACGTGATCGAGATGCTTTTGGATTGAATAATTCCTTCAATTCATAAACCTGTTCTACCGTTGTCCATTCTTCCAGGCCTGCAAACCAAACAGGTGTGTTCTTATCTATTAGAGTGGATTTCAATTGTTCAATAGTGAGCGGGCCAATTTCGGTTTTCCCATCTTTCAAAAAATAGTGAGTCATAGTATTTAGCAGTTGTGATAATTCTCCCTATACAACGCAGATTGAACGATATTATTTCTTCTAATTCTTTCTGTTTATATTCTGCTCATCTAAAAATTGAAATCAGAAAATTATTGAATAGAGCCTAGCCCTTTAGGTATTTTGAACAAAGTTCGTTTATATCCTTGGATTCTTCTCAATACTTTTACAGTACAAACCAAAACCTAAAAAAATGAATTTCAAATTAATTTTTATCAGCTTAATTATATTTTCTCTGGCCGTAACATCATGTAATAACCAGGGCAGTAATACTGAAACAACGGCCGCTAACGATTCTACAACGGCTATTGCACCACCAGTTAATATAAAAGAAGATTCGGTTTCGTATAATTTGAATGGGGAAAATTATATCGGTTTTATTACTTATGATGCCAACAAAAAAGAAGAGAAAAGGCCTGGCATATTAGTGGTTCATGAATGGTGGGGCTTAACGGATTATACAAGGAACAGGGCAAAGCAACTGGCGGAGCTTGGTTACATCGCAATGGCCGTAGATATGTATGGCGATGGTAAAACCGGCGATGATCCTAAAACTGCGCAGGCATTGGCTACACCATTTTATAAAGATCCAACTTTAGCAAAAACAAGACTTGATGCCGCAATGAAAGAATTAAAAACCTATTCTCAAACCGATACCACAAAAATGGCTGCTATCGGTTATTGCTATGGCGGGTTTATTGTTTTAAATGCTGCGAAGCTTGGTGCCGATTTAAAAGGTGTGGTAAGTTTTCACGGTGATCTTTCTGGCGTTCCGGTAAATAAAGATTTGTTGAAAGCAAAGATTCTTGTGTGCCATGGTGAGGCCGATCAATTTGTAAACCCGGAAGTGGCGGCTTTTAAAAAATCTATGGATTCTGCAGGTGTTGATTATACCTTCAAATCATATCCGAACGCGACACATGCATTTACCAATCCGGCTGCTACAGAAAAAGGAAAGAAGTTTAATATGCCCATTGAATACAATGCCGCTGCTGATTCAGCTTCGTGGAATGATATGAAGGATTTTTTTAAGAAGATATTTTAGATGTGTGATTGAATATTTAAAAAAGGTTAGAAAAATAAATTAAAGCATTTACCGTTAATTGACTTTATTTGCCCCGCCTAAGCTAACTAAAACTATTAATGATTTTTTCTTTCCGTTTCCCATCACTTTATCTTTCTAAAAGAACATTATTACTATTTGCGGCTACTATAAGTACTATTTTTAATATGGTTCTGGCGCAGTCAGAAATTTTTACACCTGCCGGTGAAAATACCGAACAATTAAAATCCCTTTCTGCGAAATTTCAACAATATTACGAGGACGAAATCGCTGCCCTTCCCTCCGAAAATAAAAAAGATCTTTTGGGCAAATACAGGGACAGGTGGGAGAATGTAAAAGAAATATTTAAATCCAAAGAGATTTATACATCAGCACCGGCGCAAAAATACCTTGACGATCTGGTGGCAGAAATTGTAAAAGCAAATCCATTACTGCAGACCAAAAATTTTCATTGCTATTTTTCGAGATCAGGCATTCCAAATGCAAGTTATATTGGCGAGGGAATTATTCTTTTCAATATGGGCCTTTTCAGCAGGCTTGATAATGAAAGCCAGGCAGCATTTATATTGTGCCATGAACTTTCTCATTACTATCTCAGGCACAATGAAAATAGTATCGCCGCATATGTAACCATGATGAACTCCGATGAAGTTCAAAAACAACTTCATAGTATAAAGCGAAATGAATATGGGAAAAGACAGGAGCTTGAAAAATTGATAAAAGGGCTTGCTTTCAATACCCGGCGACATGGCCGTGATCACGAGAGCCAGGCGGATTCAATGGCTGTGGAGTTTATGCATAATTCCCGGTTTGACCTCCATGAATCTCTTACAACCCTTGCTTTATTGGATTCCATTGATTCCGATACGCTTGACATGGGGGTTGTTTTGCAAAAAATGTTTAATGCAAAAGAATATCCTTTTCAAAAAAAATGGATCGCGAAAGAAGAGGGTTTATTGGGAGGTCACGCAACTTTGCATAGTGATACCTTATTAGTGGATTCATTAAAAACACATCCTGATTGTAAATTAAGAATACAAAACCTGGAGCCTCTTGTAAAAAAATATTACAATGCTTCCGCCTCAAAAAATATCGTAAGCCCGTCAAAATTTACTGAACTAAAAAATACCTTTCAATACGAAATCGTTGAATATGCTTTTACTTCAAATAATTATGCTAAAAGCCTTCAATACACAATTGAATTGTTGCAAACACATCCGCGAGATCCATATCTAATAGCGCAAACGGGTAAAATTTTAAACGGCTTTTACGAGGCGCAAAAAAATCATACGCTCAACAAAGTAGTTGAGTTGCCTTCCCCATATTTTGAATCTAATTACAACCTGCTATTACAGTTTATTCAAAATCTCTACCTCGGGAACTTTTCTTCTATCAATTATTATTTTCTTAAGCAGTATGAAACAACTCTTTCTGACTATAAACTATTTAAAGACAACTATAATAAAAGCATTCAATTACACAACAATAATTAATAAACAATTCATCTTTAAAAAACATCTTTAAAAAAATTAAAAAAAGTTATGAATAAAAAAATTTGGATGGCAATATCCTTCGTTTTTCTTACGGCTTCAGGCCTGGTTGCACAAAGCAAATTAAGCGTCGAGAAAGTATATGCCGCTTACCTGCGCAACAGTGGTACTATCATGGAAAACAACCAGATTAAAGGATACTTTTTTCTGTATCAAAGTGATAAAATTGACAAGCATACCAATGAATACACTTTACAAATACTTGATCAAAATCTTAATAAAGTAAGAGATATAAAGTTTGAAGATTCAAAAAAACTCAGCTTGCTGGAGTCTGCATACAATGGTGGCAGCCTTTCATTTCTTTTCAAGAATGCAGAAGATAAAACGCTTGATATGAAAATATATGATATTGATGGCAAGCTTAAATATACTTACAGCCGCGAATACGATAAAAGAACGGATGATCTTATGAAACGGTACGAGACTATGCATACCGATGAAGGCACCAATCAAAATGTATTCAATCTTGGTGATCAGGGTTATGCCACGGTGCTCCCGTTGAGAGATGGAAAGCAGCGTACTTATGAAGTAGATTATTACTCTTCAGAACAAAAAAAACAATGGGTGTACGAGCCGCAGGATGATGAAGAACGCTATGCCAATGCAGAATTCATGGGTAGTACCGATAGTCTTATTATTCTTGAAGTTATAAAAAAAGACAGGGCGCTTTCAGGCAAGTTTACCTCGCACCTCGTTGGAATAAATTTTGTAACGAAGAAAAAAGCTTTTGATATTGATGATTCAAAAGATACTTACACATTTGTTCCATCAAGTGTAGTTCCTGTAAAAGGCAAAAGTGAAATTTTAATAATGGGCAGCTATTTTGACAAGGCGGATAATATCATGAAAGATTTTAGTAAAGGACTTGCAGTATACACAATAAATCGTAACGGCACGGTACTTACAAAAACATATAATTCGTGGCAGGATGATTTTGCAAAATACCTTCCATTAAATGCGAAAGGTAAAATTGATAATATTGGCTTTCTTTATATTCATAAATTGATACAATCATCCGATGGAAAAATGTTTGTGGTAGGCGAAGGCTATAAAAGGCAGGCCAATGCCGGTGGTATCGCTTTAAAAACATTGGGGGCTTTGGCTGGAGCTAATATTAATGCCGTCGGTGTTACAAAAATTGTAGTGACAGATATGGTGATAATGGAATTTAACGATAAGTATAAAGTAAGCAATGCGACTATTTACGATAAAACCAATAATACAGTGGAAGCATCATCTGCCAGCGATTATAACAGCCAGCATGCTATTGCACTAATGGTGAAAATGACGGGTGGGTTCGATTATGAGTTTACAACCGGCGATGCCGACAATTCAAACTTTGCAGTGTGTTACGGCGATTGGATAAGAAGTTCAGATTATAAAGGCCAGACCTTTAATTCTATTAATTACAACGGAACAAAATTTTCAACTGATAAAATTGAATTGAAATCCAAGGCAAGTAAAATGAAAGTATTTCCTGCCAAATCCGGATCTATAATGATCATGGAATATTACAGGAAAGATAAGCGCCTTGATTTCAGGCTGGAGAAACTGGGATAATTTTTATTATAAATTAATAATTGCGGCCGTCATGATTATATAACATGGCGGCTTTTTTATTATGCCTGTTAAAGAGTAAATAATCCCCGTTCAATAAAAGAAAATCTGTGTTTCCATCTATATTGAAAGCGTTACTTTTATGACCCTAAATTTTATTTATGATCCGTAATATAAAATTGTTTCCAGGTTGTTTGGCAGTATTATTTATAGTATCATCCTGCAACAATAATGACAGTGCCAAAGCAGTAGAGTCCTCAAGCGACAGCACGATAGTTACTGATACAACAACGGCCACCTACGACACCGCTTTCAAAGTAGAAGCAGAATCTTTTGCAGACCTTCAGTTGCTGCGCTACCAGGTTCCCGGTTTCAGCCAGTTACCATTAGCTCAAAAAAAACTGGCTTATTATTTATCCGAAGCGGCGCTTTGCGGCCGTGATATTAGTTATGATCAAAAGAGTAAATATGGTATCATGCTTCGCAAAACTCTCGAGGTCGTTTATGGCTCATATAAAGGTGATACTACGAGCGCTGACTGGAAAAAGTTTCGCGAATATTGTGGGCGCTTTTGGTTTAGTGAGGGCAATCATCATCATTATGGCAAAGAAAAATTTGTACCCGCCTGCTCATTTGATTATTTTTCAAAGATTGTAAAAGCCTCCGATACTTCCCAGCTTCCGAAAGATGCCGGTGAAGACGTATTAGCTTTCTTAAACCGCATCAGGGCCATAATCTATGACCTCAAAGTAGAACCCAAGCTTGTAGACCTTCGGCCCAATATTGATAATGTGACTGCGTCCTCAGTAAACTTTTATGAAGGAGTTACTCAAAAAGAGGTGGAGGAATATTATTCAAAATTTGATTCAAAAGGCAATCAACCTATGTGGGGATTAAACAGTAAAGTTTTAAAAGATAGCGGCAAAGTTGTGGAAAAAGTATGGAGGGCAGGCGGCATGTATTCCTCAGCCATAGAGAAAATTATTGAATGGCTTGAGAAGGCTATCACTGTATCTGAAAATGCTGATCAAAAAACGGCTTTACAACTTCTGGTTCAATTTTATAAAACAGGTAATCTTAAAACATTTGATGAATACAACATTGCATGGGTAAAAGATGTGAACAGCCGCATAGATGTAGTGAATGGTTTTATTGAAGTCTATCTTGATCCCATTGGCAAAAAAGGAGCATTCGAAGGCATAGTTTCAATGAAAGATATTGAAGCAACAAAGCGTATAAAAGCCATTGCAGACCAGGCGCAATGGTTTGAAGATAATTCTCCCTTAATGCCCGAGCACAAAAAGAAAAATGTAAAAGGCATCATTGCAAAAGCGATCACAGTTATCATGGAAAGCGGGGATGCAGCACCAAGCACGCCCATCGGCATTAATCTTCCAAACAATGAATGGATAAGAAAAGAACACGGCTCCAAATCAGTATCGCTGAGCAACATTGTGTATTCATATAATGTAGCCGGAGCTAAAAGTGGTTTAATAGATGAATTTGCAATTAATGATACCGTAAAGCAGCGAATAAAAAAATGGGGCAATCTTTCTGAAGATCTTCATACCGATATGCATGAGGCAATAGGTCATGCATCAGGGCAAATTAATCCGGGCGTAGAAACAACGGATAAAACTTTAAAGAATTATGCATCCGCCCTTGAAGAGGCCCGTGCGGACCTGGTGGGATTGTATTACATCATGGATCAAAAGCTTATTGATATTGGGGTAGAACCAAGTAAAGAAGTTGGAATGGCTCAATATGATACATATATGATGAATGGGCTTATGACGCAACTCACAAGGCTGAAGCCAGGCGCGCAACTTGAAGAAGCGCATATGCGTAACCGGCAGTTAGTCGCTAAATGGGCTTTTGAAAAAGGGAAAAAAGATAATGTGGTAGAATTTATAAAAAAGAATGGAAAAACATACGTTCGTATCAATGATTATACTAAATTGCGCCAGCTTTTTGGAGAATTATTACGGGAGATTCAGCGGATAAAATCAGAGGGTGACTATAACGGAGGAAAAAATCTTATAGAAACCTACGGAGTAAAAGTGGATCCTGCATTACACAAAGAAATACTGGCACGATACCAGTCTCTGCATGTAAAACCGTACAAGGGATTTATTCAACCCCGTCTTGTAGCGGTAATGAATGGCGATGATATTGTTGATGTAAAAATTGAATACCCTGAAAGCTTTTTTGAACAAATGATGGAATACGGTAAAAAATATTCACTACTGCCTTTGAAAAATTAATAACTTCCCACGGAATTTTCCTGCCATTTATAATTGCTTGTATAGAAGCCGCCTGATGGGCGGCTTTTTTAATGTTCCTTATTTATAAATTCCTCTTTATTTTTAATGCTAAACAACGAACTTATGAAATGAAATATAACTTACCTTTTTTCATCTTTCTTATTCATTTTAATTCCACTTCAGCGCAAATTACCCCTGCACACACCGTGATTTTAATTTTAGAAAACAGGCCTTATAATAATATCGTTGGTAATTCCCTGGCGCCCTATATTAATGGTCTTATAGCCAATAGCAATACTGCACTTTTTACCCAATCATTTGGCTTAACACATCCCAGCCAGCCAAATTATATTATGTTGTATTCAGGAGATAACCAGGGGGTAACTGATAATAATGTTCCTTCAAATCTGCCATTCACAACCTTGAATCTTGGAGCGACATTAATAACCAAAGGTTTAAGTTTTGCTGGCTATTCCGAGGGCCTGCCTTCGGTTGGTTCCAATGTAGCCACATCAGGATCGTATGTAAGAAAACACAATCCCTGGGTAAACTGGCAGGGAACTGGCATTAACAATATTCCTTCAGCGTCAAACAGGCCTTTTTCTGATTTCCCATCTGATTTTAATTTATTGCCAACGCTAAGCATAGTTGTCCCGGACCTCGATCACGATATGCACGATGGAAGTATCGCTACCGGAGATACATGGGTACATGATAAT
>JBDTMP010000247.1:0-3210 GCA_039934215.1 Ginsengibacter sp. | reverse complement strand
ATAACTATTGATGGTGAAATTGGGCCCGAAAAGTTTAGATCGCTGATCAATATTTGATCTGAATGGATTGAAGTAAAAACTAAACCCGGGCTTAAAAGTGATTCTGAAGATTTAATACTTAGGAATGATCTTATCAAAGTTTATTTTGATAGTATGTATTTGATCAGCATAATTATAAGATATTAGAAAACCATAGGTTTCGCATATTCTTTTTACAATTGCCAGTCCAAGCCCGAGCGAGTCTGCCGATGAACTATCTTTTTTAAATCTTTCAAATAATTCATTTGTTTTTACTGCAGGTTCTTTGCCCGTGTTTGAAACAGATAGTGTGGTGTCATTTAAGTTGACCTCTATATAACCATTTTTGTAATTGTGTTTTATGGTATTGGTTATTATATTAGAGATCATGGCTTCGGCCAGCGCCTTATTCATTAGCAGGGTCACGCCGGGTTTAATATTGGTTTTTACATCAATACTTTTTGATGAGGCAAGCTCTTCAAAATTATTAATGGAACTGCAAAGAATATCTGAAACGTTTACTTCCTGGTTATCGATAAACTGGCTGTTATCTATTTTAGTAAGCAATAACAAAGACTGGTTGAGTCTTGAAAGCCGGTCAGTGGCCTCTCCAAGCGCCGATATGCAATCAATTTGTATCGCATTCATATTTTCAGATTGCATTAGCAATTCAAGTTTCATTTTTATAATTGCCAGAGGTGTTTGAATTTCATGTGAAGCATTTTCCGTAAAACTTTTGAGTGATTCATAATCGTTGCTGACTTTTTCCGTCATTAGCGACGCGGTTTTATTTAGCTCTGCAAACTCATTAATATCTGTGCTGTTTAATTGCAGTTTATTTTTTGAAGAAATATTAAACAGCTTCATTTGTTCTAACGTAGAATTAAAAGGCTTCCAGATTTTCCTGAGAATAAAGCGGTTCACAACAACAAGCACCAGCAGTAATAATATGATCATCATCAAAGTCATTATCACTATCATTTTTATCAGGTATTCAGTTCCCTGCTGAGATTTTTTTACGATAGCCTGGTAAGTTTTGTTATGCACTGTTACCGGAAATACAAGTTGGCGGAATAATTCCTTTTCTTTTTCATCTTCATCATACAATGTTTCCGTGGTGAACTGCCTGGGAGGAACTTTTGTGAGCAAAGTATCAAATGAAATTTGCTGGTCTCTGTAGGTCGATGCCTGGGGTAGTGAATTATTTTTTTTAACATAGTCCCGGATTTCCTGTTCCTCTATTTCAAGATCATGATTGAGTTGGTGGATGAGTAAAAAATGCAAAATAAAATAATAAGCGATGCTGCTGATAAGTAGTATGCTGATAGTAACAGGAATATTTATGCGGTTATACTTTGATAATAATTTCATCAATCTGAAAATTTATATCCCATTCCATAAATCGATTTTATATAATCAGATTCCCCCGCATCAGCTAATTTTTTTCTGAGGTTTTTGATGTGGGTGTAAATAAAATCAAAGTTCCCCGCCATATCATCGCCCCACAGGTGACGGGCGATAGCATCTTTTGAGATCACCTTTCTTTTATTACTAATAAAATATATCAGCAGCTCGTATTCTTTTTTGGTCAGCGTAATAATTTTTTCATTTACTGTTACCTCTTTGCTTTGCGTATCAATTATTAAATTATGAAATTTAATAAGATTGTGGCCATCAAAATTTTTTCTTCTAATGATGGCTGCTACCCTCGCATTTAATTCAGAAAGATGAAATGGCTTAGGCAAATAATCGTCAGCGCCAAGATTAAGGCCTTTGATCTTATCATCTAAAGAATTTTTTGCTGAGATAATTAATACTCCATCCGTTTTATTACTTTGTTTTAACTGCTCCAGTATTTGTAAACCATTGCCACCGGGTAAAGAGATATCCAGCAGGATACAATCGTAATCGAAAGTGTCGGTTTTATAAAGAGCATCATTGTAGTTGGATGCGGTATCACAGGAATATTCTTGCGTGGTGAGGTAAGTAACAATACTGTCACACAATTCCTTCTCGTCTTCTATAATAAGGATTTTCACTTTTTTGGAGAAAAATTACTTAATGAATCTGTAGAGATGTTGAAGAAAATCAAAATAAAAATTCTTGCCATGAACGTTATTTTATTTTTCATTCAAGCCAATTATTATAAGATAAAATTTTTTAAATGTTATATACAACAAATACCTTTTGCGATATTTTTAAAAAAAACCTTCCAGCTTTTGCTTCAGGATTTCCGGCATTTCGGTACGCTTCATAGTTTTCGCTTCCATAAAATACAGCGTCACATCGCCCACATTCAGTAACTCTTTTTTTTCATTATAAATTTCACTGTGAAAAACTATTTTGTGATGCAGCGGAAGTTCTCTTAGTGTAGTTGTCACCGTTATCAAATCATCATATAACGCAGGCCGTAAAAATTTACTATGAATATCAATTACGGGGAGTATAATTCCCGATGCCTCAATTGACTTGTAAGTGATACCCAGGCTTCGCAAAGAATCGGTGCGCCCAATTTCATAAAACTGCGCATAGTGCCCATGATACACCACGCCCATCTGGTCAGTAAGTGCGTAGTGAATTCTTATTTGGGTTTTGTGTGTAAACAAGATTTTTTAAAATTATAGCTTAAGAATCTTTAGAATTATTGTGAGCTCCGGGTTGGGAAGAGGCCTTCATTTTCCAATCATTCCATCTACACTTATTTTGCCAGGGCCACATAACAATATTACTAAAGCTCCGGCAAGATATATCGCGGCTTTTTCGCCTTCGGCAAAAAGATCACCGTTATGTACTTTAAATAAAGCAGTGGTCATCACTATAATTATTGGTATAATAGCGAGTCGTGTAAATAATCCGAGGATTAAAAAGATAGAGCAGAAAAATTCTGCGAATACAACAAGTGTGAGCGTAATGGTTGAACCTAAACCTACGAAATTCATAAAATGATGTTTCATCTCATTGAAATGAACAAGCTTGGAATAACCATGGCTGGCTATTAAAATACCTACGCCCAACCTCAGTATCAGCATAGCAAGATTAAATGCACCAGCCGAATATTTTGTTGAAAGAATTCTTTTCATGATTTTTTTTACAATTGTATTAACAAAGATTTGTGCAATTTAAAGTGTTTTATTTTCATCATAATATTTATCGAGCAACAATTAAGGAATGGTGTTTGTACTTTTGCGCCTT
>JBDTMP010000246.1:0-21791 GCA_039934215.1 Ginsengibacter sp. | reverse complement strand
AGTATCCTGGCATGGAAGGGATTTCAAAAGCAATATTTTCACCTTCATCTATAAACAGCGGGGCAATAAAATCATTAGGAGTTAGTGTGGTTTCAGCCACCATACTTCTTATGGCTGATGATTGTCTGAGAATCCTGTTACGGCGTATAAGCATGAGAGTTCATAAATTTTTGAGTGAAGTCGGATCACGGTTTGTATTAAAAACTCGTATAACAAAAACCTGATCTTTTATTATTTGAAAAATAATTACGAAAGGAAATTTTTTGATTTTAACATCTCTCAAATCTTTAGCATTAGAGATGTAGCCATAATATACTGGAGTTTGTGATAATTTTTTATAAATTTCTTCCAATGATTTTAAAAACCTTTCGCCTAAACCTGCAGAAATTCTTTCATAAAATAGGTAAGCATCATCTGTTTCTGAAAGGGCGGTTGGTGAAATGAATAATTCAAAACTCATTCCTGATTCTATTTCTTACGAGATTATGTGCGTCTTCTACTGTATAGCCTTTTTCGGGATGATTTATTAATTCATCCCTTACTTTATAAAACTCTTCAATCTCTTCCGCTGTATATTCTTCAGAGGAAGAATTATATTCAGTAGCTAATGCTATTAATAACCCTGTAAGCTTTTCATCTGCATCCTCTACAATATGTAGCAATGTTTGTTTTTTTTCAGAAAGGCCCATATTTTTATTTTTTACAAATTTACCTGAATTTATTCTTCTTTGATTGAAGCTTTTCTATGCTAATTAAAACAATCTTTAATCATAACGTGTGGCAACCACAAAATAAATAATAAACTCATTTTCTTTGGATTAAACCCATTCCTTCGGAAACAAACATACCTGCAAAATCTTATCTTCCAGACTTCCGGGCGTTGGCTGAAAACTATACTCAAACCTTACTGTGGGCGGCAGACTCATTAAAATACTTTCAGTTCTACCATTTGTTTTTAAGCCAAATAAAGTGCCCCGGTCGTGAACTAAATTAAACTCAGTGTAGCGTCCTCTTCTTATTTCCTGCCAATGTTTTTGCTCCGTGTTGAATTTTGTTTTTTTCCTTTTCTCGACAATGGGAATATATGACGTAATAAAAGCTTCACCACATTTTTTTCCAAAGTCCATCCAAAAATTTACATCCTGATTTTCATCCGGCCTTTGATAGTCGTAAAAAATTCCGCCGATACCGCGGCGCTCTTCATTCCTGTGCCAGTTTACAAAATAATTGTCGCAATTCTTTTTGAATTTTGGATAAAAGGAAAGATCAAATTCGTCACAAACTTCCTTATATATTTTGTGAAAATATCTTGCATCTTCTTCGAACAAATAATAGGGCGTAAGATCAGTCCCACCACCAAACCAGCGATCCGTTACCTTATCATTTTCATCATACAATTCAAACATGCGGTAGTTACAATGTACTGTTGGTACAAAAGGATTTAGCGGATGCATCACGATACTGATGCCACACGCAAACCATTTTGATCCCTCAATTCTTAATTGTGTTTTCATCGCTTCTGTTACGTCGCCGAAAACTATGGAAGTATTTACACCTCCTTTTTCAAAAACATTTCCGTTAGAAATGACTCTCGTTTTTCCGCCACCGCCTTCTTGTCTTTCCCATTTATCTTCAATAAATTTTGCATCGCCATCCGTTTTTTCTAATGCATTGCAGATGCGATCTTGTAAATCTTCTACATATAATATCCAATCTTCTTTAATAGTCATTTCAAATTTTTCTGACAGTTAAAAGTTCGTTGCGCCCGGTCAATTGAAGGAGTTACGGAAGGCTATACTCCTTCACTGCATCTACAAATGCTTTCGCATTTTCCACCGGAACATTCGGGGTGATACCGTGGCCAAGATTCGCAATGTAATTCTGTACACCAAAATCATCTATCATTTTTTTTACTTCTTTTTTTATTACAGGAATGGGAGCTAATAATTTCGCAGGGTCAAAATTTCCCTGCAACGTAATTTTATTCCCCGTTAATTCCCTTGCATATTGCGGCTTTATGCACCAATCAATACCAAGGCCTGAAGCGCTACTTTCACTAAGTTCTTTCAATGCATACCAGCTTCCCTTCGGAAATAAAATTACCGGTACGCTGTCTTTCAAAGCATCTGCAATCTGAATTAAATACGGTTGTGCGATAAGTTTAAAATCGCCGGGGCTTAAAGCGCCGCTCCAGCTATCAAAAACCTGCAATACATCGGCGCCTGCCTTTGCCTGCGCTCTCAAATAATTAATAGTGGCATCAGTAATTTTTTGTAAAAGCTGGCGAGCCAGTTCCGGCTCAGTGAAACAAAACTGTTTTGCTTTATCCCATGTCTTGCTTCCCTTGCCTTCTATCATGTAGCACAAAATAGTGAAGGGTGCTCCTGCAAATCCAATCAACGGAACACGACCATTTAATTCCTGCTTCGTGAGAGCCAGCGCCTTTGTTACATAGCCTAATTTTTCTTCAACATTATCTGTTATTAATGCATCAATATCTTTTTGTGTTTTTATTACATTTGGCAAAGAAGGTCCCTTTCCTTCCTCCATCAAAACTTCCATGCCCATCGCCTGCGGAATCACCAAAATATCAGAAAAAATAATTGCAGCGTCTACACCTATACGTTCTATTGGCTGCAAAGTAATTTCTGTCGCAAGTTCTGGTGTTTGTACACGCGTAAAAAAATCATACTTTTCTCTTAGCTTTATGTATTCAGGTAGATATCTGCCAGCCTGCCGCATCATCCAAACCGGCGGACGTTCTACTTTTTCACGTTTTAAAGCTCTCAATAACAAATCGTTTTTTAATTCCTGCATTTATGAAATTTGAGTTTTGCTGAAATAATTAATTGCCTGGGAAACCAGGTTTTCCTTACCCGGCACACCGGGAGTAATAACATTTTGTTGCGTAAAAAGTTTAACAGCATTCGCGGTTGTTTCTCCGATTGCAAAAACCTGCGTACTCGGTGAAAGAGAATTTTTTAAGAAAAAACTTTTTACCGCGCTTGGGCTAAAAAATAATATACCGTCATATTTTTTTAAAACCGTCCCAGGTGTTTCAATAGTTTTATAAACAATTAATTCTTCGATTTCTTTATTATTTTTTTTTAGTTTTTCCGGCAACTCGTCTCTTCTTTGATCACCACAAAAAAAATAAACTTTCTTAATTTTTGAATCGCTGCTAATAATTTCAGCCAGTTCATTTGCACTATCTGCTATTCCTAAAATATTTTCTTCTTTAAAAATACTTCCCGCTAATTTTTTTGTGGTATTGCCAATGCAAAAAATCTTCCATTCGGAGTTTAATGGTATAAATTTTCCGACAATTTCAATGGCATTCATGCTCGTAAAAACAGCATTAATATTTTGCGTTGAAAGTTGCTCTATTTTTTTTGAAGTGAAAGCATCTATATTTTCTTCTGTTCTTATAAATGATATTTCATCGATAGTAATACCACGCGAAGCGGCTTCCTCTACCAGTTCTTTTCCTACCGGCCTTGTGCTCAATATGCTTATTTTATTTTTTTGCATTCCTTATTGCATCAATTATTTCCTGCACTTGTTGATTTTGTAATAACTCATTGCCTGCTTCAAATCCAAGTTCGCCAGCATCTTTATAAGCGCTTTCTTTTTCGATTTCAATTACTTGCTTTCCATCGGGGCTGCAAATATTTCCTTTAAAAATAATTTTATCAGCTCTCACTTCCGCCAGCCCGCTTATTGGAGTAGAGCATCCGCCATATAATGCTCTCAAAAAATCTTTTTCAATTTTTGTACACAACGCTGTATCATCATCATTTAGAGTATTGCAGGCTTCATACGAATAAGCATCATTTTCCCTGCAAACAATTACTATAGCCCCCTGCGCAGGTGAAGGCAACATCCAGTCAAGATCGACAGAAGCTTCGGGACGAAGATCAATGCGCTCGAGGCCGGCGGCCGCGAAAATGGCTCCGTTCCAGTTGTGTTCGCTTACTTTTCTAAGCCTTGTATTTACATTACCCCTTAAATTTTCTATGGTGTGATTTGGATATTTGTGCAGCCATTGGGCCCTACGACGCATGCTGCTTGTGGCAATCGTCGCAGTACCATTGATATCCTCTAAGAATAAAGGATCATTTTTATAAACTAAAATATCTTTAAAAGATGCTCTCTGTAAGACAGCAGCCTGTTTAATTCCTTCAGCCATTTTTGTGGGAACATCTTTCATGGAGTGAACTGCTATGTCAATTCGATCATTCAACAAAGCCGAGTCAAGCGTTTTTGTAAAAATTCCCTGAACTCCTAATTCATATAATGGTGTGATGGTATCAACGTCGCCGTCACTTTTAATGTATATAAGCTCTGATGCAACATTTTTTTTATGTAAAAGCTTTTGCACAAGTGTGGCTTGCCATACAGCCAATTGGCTTTCACGGGTTCCTATCTTAATTACCTGTTTCAATTCATGTGAAGGTAATTGCTTAAAGCACTAATGTATTGGCAGCCCTTATTGTTTTCGTGGTGTAATTGTATAGCAAGTGAAGACACTGTCTTATGAATTTTTTCTTCGATGTACTCATCGTTGAGGTGACTTTCGTTCAGCTTATAAAGCTGTTCCTTTATTTTACGCAAAAGAGGGCTATTTGAATTCCGTCGATACCATTCCATCATATCCTGCATTGTTGATTCGATAATCATCAGGGCTTGCGGAATTTCTGCTTGTCGTAATGCTATTGTTCTATCAAGAATGACCGAGATTTCATCAACATTCAATAATTCAACTCTGTTCAAATTTTTTACAGCCGGATCCACATTCTGAGGAACCGAAAGATCAAGGATCAGCCGGGGTTTTTGAGTAGTAAAAAAACCGGGGTAAATCGTGTAATTATCCGCAGTAGAACTTACAATAATAATGTCAGCATCATTAGCAGCTTCTGGCAAATCTTGAAAAGGAATAAATGTTGCATTGCATTCCAGTGCAAGTTCCAACGCTTTTTTATCGGTTCGATTGGTAAAAAATAGCTCACACTCGGGTAAATAATTTTGAAGATTTTTTCCAATGTGATGTCCAAACTTCCCGGTACCGGCCAGCAGAATTTTTTTACCGGCAGCATCAGCAATTTTCTCTTTTATTATTTCAATCGCAGCATAAGAAACAGAAACCGTACCGGAGCTAAGCCTGGTTTTTGTTTTTATTTCTTTTGAAGAGCGGAGCGCAAAATTGATCACCCGGTCCATAAAGTTATTCATGCAATTATTTTGCTTTGAAATTTTCGCTGCCAGTTTTAACTGAGATAATATTTCATAATCTCCAATTATTTGTGAATCGAGACCTGCTGCTACTTTAAATAAATGCTCGATAGCAACACAACCCTGGAATATATATCCGTGCTCAATGAAATCGTGCATATTTCCATGTGTGTGGATACACAACATTTCTATCAGCTCGTGAGGATGATCGCAGATGCCATAAATTTCTGTACGATTGCATGTAGACAGCACCATACACGCCGGAAATTTTTTAGCAACCGCTTGCTGTAATAATAAGAGTGTTTGTTGCGGTAAGAGAGAAAATTTACCACGAATGCTTATATCGCTTTTGCGGTAGTTAATACCTGCGATGCAAAAATTGCTTAAAAAATTATGAGTGGATTCTATTGTAAACATGCTCACTGCAAAAATATTTGTATTATTTCTTAAAAAGTCATTGCAATGTCATAAGAATGTAATCTTACCTTTTATTTACTAATGGCCGATGAATGATAAACATCTTCTTGTTTATTTTTTATCCGGACATACATTTGCAAAAATTGAAATGAAAAATGAACGAAGGCATAAAGAAGGGAATTTTATTGATGAATCTTGGCTCGCCTGATTCAACAAACATCCCCGACGTAAAAAAATATCTTGATCAGTTTTTAATGGATAAAAGGGTTATTGATAAATCGTGGCTATTTCGGGCATTGTTAGTTAAGGGAATAATAATTCCTTTCAGAGCACCAAAATCGGCTGAAGCATATAAAACTATCTGGACGGAAGCCGGTTCGCCTTTAATTGTTTTCACCGAACAATTGAAAGACGAATTGCAAAAAGAAATTGTAGAACCTGTTGAAATAGCAATGCGCTATGGCAATCCCAGCCCTGAGGAGGGTTTTGATTCTTTACTGAAACGTGCGCCAGGTATTGAAGAAGTAATTGCGTTGCCTCTTTACCCGCATTATGCTATGTCGAGTTATGAAACCGCTGTTGAATACACGAAGGAAATTCATAAAAGAAATAAGTATTCTTTCAGGTTACGTTTTATCGACCCATTTTATAATGAACCAAATTATATAAATGCACTTTCAGAAGTTTTCAGGCCCTTTTTGCAAAAAGAATATGATCATATTCTTTTTAGTTATCATGGGGTTCCTGCACGTCACATTCACAAGAGTGACATTACAGGATGCCATTGCCTGCAGGTAGAAAATTGTTGTGAAGTTCCATCGCCCGCGCATGCTCATTGTTATCGCCACCAGGTTTTTACCACGACAAGACTGGTTGCGGAAAAATTAAATATTCCAAAAAATAAATATAGCGTTTCGTTCCAGTCAAGACTCGGAAAAGGATGGCTCACACCCTTTACTGATATAAGATTACAGGAAATGCCTGGTGAAGGAATTAAAAAATTATTAATCGTTTGCCCTGCTTTTGTAAGCGATTGCCTTGAAACCCTGGAAGAAATAAAAATACGTGGCAGAGAAATATTTATGGAAGCAGGTGGTGAATCTTTTGAAATGATTCCCTGCCTTAATACCAGCCCTCTTTGGGTAAAAGCAATAGCTGGCTATGTGAGCAATGGTGAGTCGTAAATGGTGCATGGTGAAAACAAAACTGCAAGATGAATGATAAAAGAAACAAATTACCTTGTAGAAATATTATAAAAACATTAAAAAAAATTTGTGCTGGTTATAATTATTAATTCACCATCCGGCATTTATCATTCACTCTATGTATTTCTACATTAAAGCGCTGCATATTATTTTTGTAGTTACCTGGTTTAGCGGCTTGTTTTATATTGTAAGGCTTTTTGTATATAGTGCGGAAGCTAATGATAAAACTGAACCTGAAAAAAGCATATTGCTTAAACAGTTTAGTATCATGCAAAAGCGGCTTTGGTATGGAATTACCTGGCCTTCTGCAATTCTCACTTTGATTTTTGGAACATGGATTGGGGTATTATATGGAAGTCTTCCAACCTGGCTTCTTGTAAAACTTTTTTTTGTTTTATTTCTTTTTATATATCATTTGAGCCTTCATTCAATTTTTGTTCAGCAACAAAAACAAAACTTTCAATGGTCTTCGCAGAAATTGAGAGTTTGGAATGAAGTCGCTACTATTTTTTTAATTGCTATAGTGATGCTTGCTGTGGTGAAGCAATTACTTAGTGTTGTTTGGGGAATAGCTGTTCTTGTTGCATTCGCGATTGTGCTTATGATTGCAATTAAGATTTACAAAAAATACCGCAAAAATTGATTTGAAATTTTATTGAAAATTACAATCCAGGTTTTAGTGGAAAAGCAATTCACATGGTTTCAATCCTGTGTGCTTTTTAAAAGCCGTAGAAAAATGTGAGATGGAAGAATAGCCAAGTAATGCAGAAACATCAGTAACGCTCAATCCTTTTTCATACAAAAGATATTTAGCATGCTCCATACGCTGGCTTTGAAAAAAATCAAATATTGTAGTCCCATACATTTCCTTAAATCCCTTTTTCAAATAACATTCATTGATGGCAGCTTTCCTGCTCAGTTCTCTTATAGTTAACGGTTCGCTGATATGTTGTAAAAGGATTTCCCGTGCCAGGGCGATTTTCTCACGGTCTGCTTCATTTGCCAAAAATTTACACGCAAAAGAGTCTTCGCTGTCCCCTGCCATACATTCCATGGTGTATAGTAACAACATTTGTGTTTGGGCATTTATGAAAATATTTTCAAGACTATCAGAATAAGAATGATTTAATAATGCATCAAGCACAGTACGTGTTCTGCTGCAAAGCGGCAAAATTTTGGTAAAAGAAGAAGTATGCCTGAAATGTAATATATCTTCAGAAAAAGTAGAGGTCTTAACCCCATTTAAAAATTGAGAAAGGTGGTCAGCATTGAAACGAAAACTGGCCACATCTACGGTTTCTACTAATTCTTCACAATTATGGGATAGCGAATGCTTACAAAAGCTACACTCAGCATCCTTTTGTTTACAATACCTGTTGCCTGATATGCAAAAGACAAGTTCCAGGTTAGGCTCTTTATTTTCTGCACTCTTATAATTATATGCCAACATACCTGTGTCCTCAAAAACCATCTGCGGGTGCTTGCGATATCTTTTTATTACATATTGCACGGTGCCAGGAATCATTTGAGATTTCTGCTGCACAAGCTCCATTTCTTCCTGCATAACAGGATGATTCAAGGCTACCGATAAGATGTTTTGAGAGGATTCCATTTTGAAAATGATGGCAAAGATAAGTTTTATAAATTTTAAACCAACGCTGCCTTGATTCCTGATACTCCTTACTTAATTTTTAACCCCTATTTTTCTTATATTCGAATTTGCTATGCAATCATTAGAAATACATAAAATCTATACTGTTCAGGAATATTTTTTATTAGAAGAATCAGGAGAAATACGGCATGAATTTATTAATGGAAACCTAATTGAAATGTCAGGGCCATCAAGAGAACACCATTTTATTTGCCAGAATATTTTAATGGCACTTTTGTATTCCGTTAAGCCTCTTGGATATAATGTTTTTATTGAAAATATGAAAGTGAAGATTCAAAATGAAAGTCAATATTATTATCCTGATATTCTTATTACCAAAGAGGTTGAAACAGATGAAAACAAGTATGTTCAATTTGAACCTGAATTAATTGTTGAAGTCCTTAGTGAAACTGCAAGGTCAAAAGATATGGTGGATAAATTTATTAAATACCGCAAAATAAACGCCCTGAATTATTATCTTATTGCCGAGCCTGAAAAGTGCCTGGTTCTTTGTAATAGCAAAGATGAAAAAGGCGAATGGAATATGATTTCTTATACTAAAATTGATGAGATAATTCCTCTACCAAATCTTAATATTTCTCTTTCCTTGGCAGAGATTTATGAGAAGCAATTTTAAAACTCTAAAAAATTAATTTCTGCTTTTTCTTTACCTGATCTACAACAAATAATTATCAATTCTTACGATATTTTTTTTGCTAATGATCAGCCCGGTAATTATCCTCAAAATTCCCTTCAACTCAATGTAAATTTTGATTTTTTGAAAATGAAACAAACTAAGATTTTTGCCCTTATTATGCGTACCTTTACCCGATTATAATTTTCACACTTCAAATAGTGATTTATCTCTTTATATGATAGCAGAAACAGCAGAAGTTATTCCCACAAAAATAGATAGTTACGGCGCAGATAGTATCCAGGTTCTTGAAGGCCTTGAAGCAGTAAGAAAACGCCCGGCAATGTATATTGGTGATGTTGGCAACAAGGGCCTTCACCACCTTGTGTATGAAGTGGTTGACAATTCAATTGATGAAGCTCTCGCAGGGTATTGTAAAAATATTACCGTTACCATAAACGAGGACAATTCAATTTCAGTTTCCGACGATGGCCGTGGTATCCCTACCGGGATTATGAAAAAGGAAAACCGGAGTGCGCTTGAAGTCGTGATGACAGTATTGCACGCAGGGGGGAAATTTGACAAAAACACCTATAAAGTAAGTGGAGGGCTGCATGGCGTAGGAGTGAGTTGTGTAAATGCACTTAGCTCTAAATTTCATGTGGTAGTAAACCGTGATGGTAAAATATTCGAACAGGAATATGCAAAAGGAATTCCTCAATATAAAGTAAGGGAAATAGGCGAAAGCACCAGAACAGGTACCGACATACAATTTTGGCCTGACACTACAATTTTTATTGTATCAGAGTACAATAGGGAAATTCTGGAAGGCAGGTTACGGGAGTTATCTTTTTTAAATAAAAACATCAAAATTACCCTGCATGACCTCAGGGAAAAAGACGATGATGGAAATACTTACTCAAAAACTTTTTACAGTGAGGGGGGAATTGTAGAATTTGTAGAACTAATTGATAAAAATGGTAACCGCCAGCCTTTACTTCCAACAGTAATTTATTGTGATGGACATGATGCCGCCAGCAATGTAGCGGTAGAAGTGGCCATGATCTATAACACGGGATACCAGGAGCATTTGTTCAGCTATGTCAATAATATTAACACCATTGAAGGTGGTACACACGTTTCCGGCTTCAGGAGGTCCATTACCCGTGTCTTTAAAAGTTATGGTGAAAAAGAAGGCCTGTTTGAAAAAGCAAAGGTAGAAATTGAAGGCGATGATTTTCGTGAAGGCTTAAGCGCTGTTATTTCTATAAAAGTTCCAGAGCCGCAATTTGAAGGACAAACAAAAACGAAGTTGGGCAATAGTGAAGTGATGGGTGTTGTGGACTCAACACTTAGCCGGGTATTAGTCGCTTATCTTGAAGAAAACCCAAGAGACGCCAAGACAATTATTCAAAAAGTTATTTTAGCTGCCCAGGCAAGAGCGGCAGCTAAAAAAGCACGCGAAATGGTTCAGCGCAAAAGCGTTCTTACGGGCGGTGGATTGCCCGGAAAGCTTGCAGATTGCAGCGATAAAGATCCTTTCAATTGCGAAATATTCCTGGTGGAAGGAGACTCTGCGGGTGGAACCGCCAAACAAGGCCGTGACAGAAGTTATCAAGCCATTCTTCCCTTGCGTGGCAAAATCCTGAACGTGGAGAAGGCTATGGAGCATCGCATATATGATAATGAGGAAATACGGAATATGTTTACCGCGCTTGGAGTAAAAATTGGCACCGTTGATGACCCCAAAGCTTTGGATATTACCAAGCTTCGCTACCACAAACTTATTATTATGACCGATGCTGATGTGGATGGAAGTCACATCGCGACATTGATACTTACATTCGTTTTCCGGTACATGAAAGAACTGGTAGAGCAGGGTTATGTTTATATAGCTCAGCCGCCTTTATATTTACTTAAAAAAGGAAAGGAACAAGCTTATGCCTGGAATGATGAAGAAAGAAAAGCATGGATACAGCAGGTTGCCTCAGGTAAAGAAGACGCCGTTCACATACAGCGTTACAAAGGCCTTGGTGAAATGAATTCCGAACAACTTTGGGAAACCACCATGAACCCTGCAACACGTACGCTGAAGCAGGTTACCATAGATAGCGCGGCTGAGGCTGACCGTGTATTTAGCATGCTCATGGGCGATGAAGTGCCGCCACGCAGGGAATTTATTGAAACGCATGCAAAATATGCACGATTGGATGTGTAATATTTTATCCCGGAAATCTACCTTTTAAAAATTTGAGTACTATGAAGTTTATTTCCAGGAGTTTTATACTTCTGATCTTCATTTTTTCATCTGTTTCATTAAATGCCCAGATTGATTATACTGTATTTAAAAAAAAGATTGAAATAAATCCCGCTGATAGCCAAAAGCTTTCGTTAGATATTTATAATCTTAATTATATTTATAATACTGAATATTTTACAAATATTCCTCTTAGCGGTACTTTATTTGGTTACCAGTTTATTCCTGAAATTAAATATCAGCTCAATTCAAGATTCATTATTAAAGGAGGGATTTACCTCCAGAAAGAGTTTGGAAGAAAGGGCTACACTTCGTTGCTTCCGACTTTCTCTGTAAAATACAAAGCCAAAAATTCATCTTATATACTTGGAACGCTCGAGGGCAATACCAATCATGGCTACATTGAACCCATTTACGATTACAAATTATTGCTAAATGAGAGGCTCGAAAACGGTTTCCAGTTTTTTGTAAATACCAAAATTTACGATCATGATTTTTATATAAACTGGAGAAGAGCGATTCATCTTGGTGATCCTTTCAAAGAGGAATTTGATATTGGCTATATCGCTAAATTGAACTTATTAACCAATGATAAAGTTGAAATTAAATTGCCGATACAGCTTTTGTATTCTCATAAAGGCGGGCAAATTGATTCAGCCTCTACTCCTCTAACTTCAATTGTTAATGATGCCGTGGGCATTTCTATCACCTACAATTCTGGTGGCCGGTTTTTGCAAAAAATTATTTCTGATAACTATTATGTGAACTATAAAGATATATCAGGAACTAAAATTCAGCCCTTTAATGAAGGAAATGGATACCTGTCTCACCTTCTTTTTAAGTTCAAATATTTTGATTTTGATTTAAGATACTGGAACAGCAAAGGATTTATTAATCCCCGTGGCAATTCGCTATTTAGCTCAGTTTCAGAAAAGTATATCGGGCTTACTGAGGAGCATCGCCATTTGCTGCTGGCAAGCTTTATTTATGACAAGGAACTTTTCCGTAATGGAAACTTTGATTTTAGGTTCAGTCCTTATTATGATTTTGTTGAAAAGAAACTGGAATATTCCTACGAAATGTATTTTTCTTACCGCCTTAGTGTTCTCCTGGCTAAAATTAAAAATAGCGATGTCAATTGATCCTGAAGTTCTGTTCGCAAATAATATAGGGTAAATAAGTATAAATAGCTAAATTTGAAAATCCACTGTCAATTGACTTTGGGCTAAATCAACATTAGTAAACTATAAACCCAATTAAAATGTCAAAAATGATAACAGCGTATTGCATGAAAACAAAAGAAAAAAATGTACCTATGCAGGATGCCGTCATAACCAAAACTTCAAGGGGCGGTTATATGGCACAGGGCAATGACGGTAAAGGAAATAAAATGACCACAATGCTTAGCGAAGCAAATGCCCAACAGGCAATTAAAGATGGGGTTGCGAAGAAGGGATGGTAAAGGTTATTAAAAGATGTTCGTAAAAGCGGTATAGAATTTTTCTATATCGCTTTTTTGGTATAGTAATAGTTATAAACAATATTTATTAGATTTAACGTTATCCTTACCTAAAGCGAAGAAAGATTGACACTTAACTCAACTGCATATAATAAAATTTGTTCTTCCCTCTGTTTCCTATTACTATTTCTACTCTGTTTAATTGATTCAAAAGCATTTGGACAATATACTATCAATGGCGACGCCACCAAAGATAATTGTCATTGCTATACCGTTACTCCTGACAATTACTATAAAGCGGGCGCTGTGTGGAATAATACTCAACTGGATTTGAGGCAATCGTTCACATTTACTTTTGATGTTTATTTAGGCTGCCTTGACCAGGATGGCGCTGACGGGATTGTGTTCGGCCTTCAGCAGATAAGCAATAAAGCTTTAGGAATTTACGGCGATGGAATGGGGTTCCAGGGAATTTCACCATCCGTGGGAGTTACTTTAGATACTTATCAAAATCTTATTGATAATGACCCGGTTTACGATCATTTATCTATACAGGTAAATGGCGATATCGATCACAAAACCTCAAATAATATTGCCGGGCCTGTAGAAATATCCGCTACAGGTGATAATGTTGAAGATTGCAAGTGGCATACTCTCACCATAAGCTGGGATGCAACTACAAAAAAATATGACATTTCTTTTGACGGCGTTGCGAGATTGAGTATTATCAAAGATTTTGTAACTGATATTTTTCATAACAATCCAATTGTATACTGGGGATTTACAGGTGGTACGGGAGGTTTTATAAACGTTCAAAAATTTTGCTTGCCGCTATCGGCATATTATAAATTACCAAATCAAAGAAAATGTTACGGCGACGCGATTCAATTTATAGACTCTTCCCGTTCCGGAAGCACTATTAAAAGATATTGGGATTTTGGGGATGGAAGCAAAATTGATTCAACTACTATTAACCCCGTTCATACTTTTCCTGCCGCAGGGGATTACCAGGTTTCACTTAAAATAAAAGGATTTGATGATTGCCTGGAATTATATACGCAGACAATTCGAATAGGCAGTAAGCCAATCGCAGATTTTTCCATAAAAAATTCCTGCCAGCAAAGCACGGTTCTTTTGGATTCTTCTTATGCTAATTCAGGAACGATTAATAATTGGTATTGGACATTAGGGAATGGAACGTCATCAACCAAACAAAATCCTACGATAAGCTATTTAACTTCCGGTGCAAAAACAATTTCCCTTGCTGTAAAATCTTTGGAAGGTTGTATTTCGGATACTGTCTATAAAAATTTGGTGGCTGATCCGCAACCTTTTCCGTCAATGACTTTTGCCGATGCCTGTAAAAATACATCGGTAAGTTTTATTGCAGCTGACGCTTCAGCGAATTCAGGTTTATCCTGGTCCTGGAATTTTGGCGACGGGTTCACAGGTTCGGGAAATCCGGCGCAGCATATTTACTCTGCAGCGGGTAATTATAATGTATCTCTTTATGCGGCCACACAAAATGGTTGTATGTCGAATACTATCCAGAAGATTATTAATATTTATGGCACCAATGCAAATGCGGGGAGCGATATAAACGCGGCTGAGCTACAACCTGTACAACTTCAGGGTTCGGGCGGAACAACTTATCAATGGTCACCACCCTTTGGTTTGAATAATCCAAATATTCCCAACCCCATTGCGATCTTATCAAGAGATCAAACATATTACCTCACTGCTTTTACGCCACAAGGTTGCTCAAGCGTTGATACCATCACCATCAAAGTTTATAAGGGTCCTGACCTTTATGTACCCAACGCTTTCTCACCAAATAATGATGATTTAAATGATGTTTTCAAGGTAATTGCCGTGGGAATTATTGAAGTCAAATATCTTAGAATTTACAACCGCTGGGGTCAGCGGGTTTTTGAAACCTCTGATTTTAGCCGTGGATGGGACGGAATATTTAACGGTGAAAAACAACCCCCTGATGTTTACGTGTGGGTAACTTCTGCCCGCGACTTTAAAGGCAACCTTATTTTCAGGAAAGGGGTTTGTAATGCTGGTTCGATAATTAATCAAGGCTTTTTTCCACCCGGTTTAAAAAATCATACATCTCGTCCATAGTATGAATATCTTTTACTATTAAGATTCCATTTCTCCCTACCTGCTTTAGTTTTGCCTGGTTCGTTTTGGTTTGAATAAAATCAAGAATTTTTTCAAATGTTTTACTACTGAAAAAAGCTGAATCAGGATTGGCTACAAAAAAACATTTAAGAGTATTACCTTTTAAAATCATTTTTTCAAAACCCAATTCTACCGCAATCTTCCGGCAGCGTACGGTTGTAAAAAGATCTTCAACCTGCTTTGGTATTTCACCAAAACGGTCTGTCATTTCAGTATGAAAATTTTCAAGATCTTTTTCTGTTTCACAATTATCCAGCCGCGAATAAAGGCTTAACCTTTCCGTGATACTTTCCACATATTCATCAGGTATTAATATTTCAAGATCAGTATCAATCGTACAATCTGAAACAAAATCATCCTGCTTTTGAATTTCTTCCTTAAAGAGATCTTTAAAATCTTTGCGCTTTAATTCCCGGATGGCTTCATCCAAAATTTTCTGGTACATTTCAAAACCGATTTCTGCAATAAAACCACTTTGTTCTCCACCAAGCATATTACCAGCGCCACGAATATCGAGATCCCGCATGGCAATCTGGAAGCCACTTCCGAGATCGCTATATTGCTCAAGAGTCGTGAGGCGTTTTCTGCTATCAGCAGGCAAAGTACTCATTGGCGGAGCCAATAAATAACAGAAAGCTTTTTTATTGCTTCTGCCAACCCTGCCTCTTAACTGGTGCAGGTCGCTCAATCCAAACTGGTGAGCATTATTTACAATAATCGTATTCACATTAGGAATGTCAACGCCACTTTCAATAATATTGGTACAAAGAAGTACATCATATTTCTGATCCATAAAATCAAGTATGGTTTCTTCCAGCCTGTCACCTTCCATTTGCCCGTGTGCATAAGCAATACTCAGGTCAGGGCAAAGGCCCTGGATCAACGTCCGCATTTCGGCAAGTCCATGCACACGGTTATGAATAAAAAATACCTGGCCACCTCTTTCTGTTTCATAATAAATAGCGTCTCTTATAAACTCCTGGTTAAACACGTGAACTTCGGTTTGAATAGGCTGCCTGTTTGGAGGCGGTGTATTAATTATGCTGAGATCTCTTGCTCCCATTAAACTAAACTGAAGCGTACGTGGGATAGGCGTTGCAGTGAGTGTGAGTGAATCTACCGTAGTACGGATGAGTTTTAATTTTTCTTTTGCAGCTACGCCAAATTTTTGCTCCTCATCAATTATCATGATTCCAAGGTCCTTAAACTTAACATCTTTCCCAAGCAACGCATGGGTCCCGATGATAATATCAATTTTACCTTCCTGCAATTTTTGTAAAGTTTCCTTTTTTTCTTTTGAAGTTTTAAACCGGTTTATATAATCAACCGTAACCGGAAAATCAATCAATCTGTCACTGAAAGTTTTAAAATGCTGGTAAGCCAAAATAGTTGTAGGAACCAATACGGCGGCTTGTTTCCCATCAAGGCATGTTTTAAAAGCAGCTCTTATCGCCACTTCAGTTTTACCAAAACCAACATCACCACATACCAGCCTGTCCATCGGCGAATCCTTTTCCATATCTTTCTTCACATCTGTTACAGCCTTGCTTTGGTCTGGAGTATCTTCGAAAACAAATGAAGCTTCCAGCTCAGTCTGCATATAGTTATCGGGAGAATGAGCAAAGCCTTTCTGGCTTTTCCGTTGCGCATATAATTTGATCAGGTCGGTGGCTATATCTTTTACCTGCCTTTTGGTTTTTTCTTTTAACTTGTTCCAAACATCACTCCCCAGCTTATTCATTTTGGGAACAGTACCTTCCTTACCACTGTACTTACTTATTTTATGTAGTGAAGAAATATTCACATACAACAGGTCTTTGTCTTTATAAACAATTCTCACCGCTTCCTGCAATCTGCCATTAGCTTCTATTTTTTCCAACCCGCTGTACACGCCAACTCCATGATCGATGTGAGTAACATAATCTCCGGGCTGCAGCTCACGGAGTGTTTTTAAAGTGAGGGCTTTATTCTTACTGAAAGCCTGTCTCACTCTGTATTTGTGGTACCGCTGAAAAATTTCATGATCGGTGTAGCAAACAACTTTGAGATCATTATCAATAAACCCTTCGTGAATTGAGGTGGGTATTGGTGCAAAATTTATCTCTGCGTTCAGATCACTGAAAATACTATGAAGCCGTTCTAATTGTTTTGGGTTTTCAGCAAAAATAAAAATGCTGTATTTCTGAGATTCAAATTTATTGAGATTTTCAATTAACAGCTTGAATTGCCGGTTAAATGCGGGCTGTGGCTGAATTGAAAAATTTAAAATATGCTGATTCGTTTCTAATCCGAGTTTTTTTGTGAAATAAGATTTATTTCCAAATTCAACAGTGTGTCTTTCTAATAATTTTTCTTCCAAAACATTTGCATTTACAAAATCATTTTGAGAAACGGCCTCCTTTTCATTCAACTCATCATCGTTTACCGGTAACCTGTTGCCAGTTGCCGCATCATATTCTAAAAATAATTGAAGGTCTTCCTGCTGCTGCTCAATTTTTTCTTTTATAAATTCCCAGTCTTCCGTCCATACAATTGTATTATCAGGTAAATAATCTAACAATGAAACTTTTTCTCCTGTACTGAATTGCGTTTCAATATTGGGTATAATATTTACCTGCGAAATCTTTCGCTCACTCAATTGTGTTTCGGGATCAAAAATGCGGATGCTGTCAATATCATTTCCAAATAATTCAATACGGTACGGCTTCTCATTTCCGAAAGAATAGATATCAAGAATACCTCCGCGTACAGCAAACTGCCCGGGCTCATACACAAAATCACTTCTTGTAAAACCGTGATCTACAAAGCGGGCCAGCAATGCATCAACGTTTATACTTTCACCTTGTTTGAAAGAAATTATATTTTCCCTGAGCGTTTTAGATAAAACTACTTTTTCGAAAAGAGCTTCGGGGTAGGTGATTATTATTTTTCTGTTTCCGCCAATACTCAATTTTGTAAGCGCTTCCGCACGCAGCATTATATGGCTACTGTTGAGCAGGCTATAATTTTTTTTATTTTTAAATGAAGAAGGGAAATAAAAAACATCGAGAGCCTTCGTAATATTTTCAACTGTGTTATGAAAATAAGCGGCTTCCTCCGCATCTCTCAATATCACAAGATGATTCAGCTGGGAGGTAATTGAATGATTAAAAACCGCGGAAATAATAAACTGTGAAGAGCTGCCATTAAGCCCGGAGAGATGGATGCGCTGGGGTTTAGACAATACGACCTTGTCCGCAATCGAAAAAATGCGGGGATCATCAGCATATATATTCATCAACAACTCAAGATTCATTCATCTGCTTTTTCCGGCGGGGCAAAGGTAATATTTGATTTTAGAAATGCGGAGACGCAGATTCTTATTTTAAGTTAAATCCTGCAATCTTTTAATTTTAAATTTCTCATTCAACATTACATTTGTATTTTACCTAAAATTTATCTGCATGGCATTAGAACCCTGGCGTACGGGAACGGTTATACGCATTGAAGATGAAACCTATAATACGAAGCGCTTTTTCATTAAGGTAAATGAGCTTGAAACTTTTGACTTTAAACCGGGGCAGTTCGTAACGCTTGATCTCCCAATACATGAGCAAAAAAATAAAAGATGGCGCAGTTATTCCATAGCAAGCTGGCCTGATGGCGGCAATGTGTATGAATTACTGATCGTATTGCTTGAGAAGGGAGCGGGAACTACCTATTTATTTAATGAAGTTAGTGTTGGTAGTGAGCTTACTTTTCGGGGAGCGCAAGGCGTATTTACTTTACCGCAACCTATCGAAAAAGATCTGTTTTTCATTTGCACCGGGACCGGCATTGCACCATTCAGAAGCATGCTTAATTATATGCAATTGCATAATATTTCGCATGAAAACTTATATCTCATTTTTGGATGCCGTACACAAAAAGATCTTTTATATCATGAAGAGATGAGAGCCCTGGAAAGTAAAATTGAAAAATTCACTTACATGCCCACGTTGAGCCGCGAAGGGTGGGATGGCCATAAAGGATATGTCCACAGTCTCTATGAAGAAATTTGCCAAAAAAATAATGAAGCCTGCGAGAATATGCAAAATTTAAAACCTGCATCGTTTTATTTGTGCGGATGGAAAGCGATGATTGACGACGCACGTAAGAAAATAACAGCCTTGGGCTACGATAGAAAATCTGTTCATTTGGAATTGTATGGATAACGGTTGACTTTAAAATTTACCAGAATTTTAAATTGAAATTTATGCGAAATAAAAGTAATCTGAGAGCGATGGCTATCTCAGTTTTCGTGCTGTCTATTTCCTTTGCGAATTTTACACGGCTTACAAATAGTGATTGTATAAGGGCCATTCATGTTGTGACCCTTTTAGTATGTGGAATGGCAATAGGGGTATTTCTTACCAACTTATTCTCCTATTTCAAAAAAAGATAAGCCCCTTACCTTATTTTAAAGCTACAATTTTAATGGGAATGGTTTTTGGGGAAAAACTAAAAAACGCTTCATGGAAAATACAAATATAGATGCAACCTACAACCGCCCCGAGGGTGAAAGAAAAATTAACTCCCCGGTTTTATTAATTGATCTTCCCGCCTATATGGATCAAATAAAAAATGAAAAAGCCTGGGAAGAAAATGACCGGAATGCCATCACAGTTTATAAATCAGATAAAATGCGGATTGTTCTGGTCGCATTGCGCAAAGGGGCAAATATGCAGACTGAGCGGCCCGAAAATATTTTCAGCTTACAGGTTTTAAAAGGTAAATTAAATGTTGCTACTAACTATGCCGTTACTGAGGTAGATAAAAACATGATCATTGCAATACATGATAATGTTCCTTATACAATTTCGGCCTTGAAAAAATCACTATTTCTTTTGACGCTTGCAGAGTAAATTTATAAAATGCCTCCGGTTTGAATAGCCTTACATTTAACCCGGTGCCTAATCAATTTTTTCTAACACAATTTTTTTTACATCCGATAATAAAATTCTTTCCTGGAGCATATTATCGCGGTAACGGATAGTAGCCGTATTATCTTCTTTTGTCTGGTGATCAATCGTTACACAAAATGGTGTGCCTATGGCGTCCATCCTTCTATAACGCTTGCCGATGCTGTCTTTTTCTTCATAAAAAGTATGAAAGCCTTGCTTGCATTCTTCCATTAATTGTTTGGCGATTTCAGGAAGGCCATCTTTTTTTACAAGAGGAAGTATAGCTAATTTATAGGGGGCAATCTTTGCAGGAATTCTTAAAACAACACGGCTGTCTTCGGTTCCATCTTCCTTTGTCCATTTCTCATTGGCATAAGCAACACTTATAACAGTCAGGAATAAACGGTCTAACCCTACGGAAGTTTCAACCACATACGGAATGTAATTGCCAACTGGCTTCCCGTCTTCTTTCAGATCGTTATCAAAATATTGTAATTTCTTTTTACTTAATTCCTGGTGTTGCTTTAAATCGAAATCGGTTCTTGAATGAATACCTTCCAGCTCTTTAAAACCAAAAGGAAATTCAAATTCAATATCAACCGCTGCATTTGCATAGTGAGCCAGTTTCACATGATCGTGATAGCGAAGTTTTTCAGCGGGAATACCAAGGCTTTCATGCCATTTCAATCTTTGGGCTTTCCAGTAATTGTACCATTCCATTTCAGTTCCGGGCCTTACAAAAAATTGCATTTCCATTTGCTCAAATTCACGCATGCGGAAAATAAATTGCCGTGCGACAATTTCATTGCGAAATGCTTTACCTGTTTGGGCTATACCGAAAGGAATTTTCATTCGTCCCGTCTTTTGGACATTCAAAAAATTTACAAAAATTCCCTGTGCAGTTTCGGGACGTAAATAAATAGTATTGGCTTCTTCAGCAACACTTCCCAGTTCGGTCGCAAACATTAAATTGAATTGACGAACATCCGTCCAATTTGAAGTACCGCTAACTGCGCATTTTATTTTATTATCGTCTATCAGTTTTTTTAGTCCGTCAAAATCATCTTTTGCAAGAAGCTCATCCATACTTTTTAACAACGCATATTCCTCTTCTTTTTTTCCTTCAAAGGCAAGCGTCTCTGCATGCATTTCAATCAGATGGTCTACACGATATCTTTTTTTACTATCCTTATTATCGATCATCGGGTCGCTAAAATTATCGATATGACCGCTGGCTTTCCAGGTTAGAGGATGCATGAAAATTGCTGCATCAATGCCCACAATATTTTCATGAAGCTGGGTCATGCTCTTCCACCAGTAATCACGGATGTTCTTTTTTAATTGTGCGCCATTCTGCCCATAATCATACACTGCGCTTAAGCCATCATAAATTTCACTGGAAGGAAAAATGTATCCGTATTCTTTGCAATGCGCAATTATCTCACTAAAATTATTTGATTCATTTGCCATAAGGCGGCAAATATAAGAAGAGTAGCTTCTATAGCATACAGAATAGATTAAGGATTAAAGGGGTTAAATTTTAATTGAGGGAATTTTTGGTGCAATAAATTCTTCAACTTAACATTTTTATAATTATAAATTCCATCACTATAAATTCCAAATAAATTAAAACAGTACATTAAAATATGTCCTCTGTTTATATATTCTATTTTTCCTCTTACATCTATACTTTTCCCTTTTGAATTAATCCTAGTAAAATTTTTGGAGGCGTTTCCGAATAGAATTAGATCATCCTTATTTTTAATTTCACTTCAACTTTTCATTCTTCTTATGCCTCTCTCCATCCCTCAAACTTTTCTTCGC
>JBDTMP010000245.1:0-6388 GCA_039934215.1 Ginsengibacter sp. | reverse complement strand
CCTGTTATACTACTTGTAGTAACCTGGGCATTCATTAAAAAGGGTGAGATTAGTAAAGCAAATAATAAAGGAATAATTCTTTTCGAATTCATAGTGTTATATTTTTCGGGCAAAGGAAGTAAATAATCCTTAATTCCACATTAACATTTATTAACAAGATGAAGGCAATATATGCATAACTTTCGCTGCACATCAGTGTTAAGTAATGATGAAGGTGCCTGAGTAAAAAATGGCAATGAAAGATGAAAAAATTAAAGAAAAGTAAAATATAAACCTCTTTTAAAAAGAGAGCGCCATCATTTTCGAAATAAGCAATTTAAAAATTTCACTTTTCGGCAAGGCTACACATTGAACTATCTTTGCAAATAAATATTTTATATGTTAGATACCATTGAAGAAGCGATTGAAGATATCAAAGCTGGTAAATTAGTTATCGTTGTAGATGATGAAGACAGGGAAAATGAAGGTGATTTTATTACGTCCGCAAAGAACGTTACTCCTGAAATAATAAATTTTATGAGCACGCATGGTCGTGGACTTATCTGCGCCCCTATTTCAGAGGAAAGGTGTGAAGAACTCCAGCTCGATCTTATGGTAAATAAAAATACTGCACTGCATGGCACACCTTTTACAGTGAGCGTTGATTTACTTGGAAATGGATGCACCACCGGAATATCTGCGCATGACCGTGCAAAAACAGTTCAGGCATTGATTGATCCTAAAACCAACCCGGAAAAGTTGGGAAGACCGGGTCATATTTTTCCGCTGCGTGCCAAGGCCGGCGGTGTATTAAGACGTACCGGCCATACAGAAGCCACCATAGACCTTGCAAACCTTGCCGGCCACGGCAAAGCAGGCGTATTGGTGGAAATTATGAATGAAGATGGTACCATGGCAAGGTTGCCTCAATTGCGGTCCATTGCTTCCAAACATCATCTCAAGCTTATTTCGATCAAGGATCTGATAGCTTATCGTCTTAAAAGAGAAACGCTTATTAAAGAAGATGTGCGGGTAAAGATGCCCACGAAATATGGAACATTTGAATTGATAGCCTTTAAACAACTCAATACCGGTGAAGAACACATGGCGTTAAAAAAAGGGGATTGGAAAGAAGATGAAGCTGTATTGGTAAGAGTTCACTCAAGCTGTATGACCGGCGATATTCTTGGCTCTTTGCGATGTGATTGCGGTGACCAGCTTCATAATGCTATGAAAATGGTGGAGGCCGAAGGCAAAGGATTAATATTATATATGAACCAGGAAGGGCGTGGTATAGGTCTGCTGAATAAACTAAAAGCCTATAAACTCCAGGAGGAAGGCCGTGATACCGTAGAGGCAAATCTTGAACTCGGTTTTGCCATGGATGAAAGAGACTATGGTGTGGGTGCACAAATATTAAGGGAACTTGGTGTTTCCAAAATAAAACTTATAAGTAACAACCCTAAAAAAAGAGCCGGGCTGCTTGGTTACGGACTTGAAATAGTTGATACGGTTCCGATAGAAATAAAATCAAATTCCCACAACGAAAAATACCTGAAGACTAAAAGGGATAAGATGGGCCATAAGATATTGGCGAAATAAAATTTTAATTTGAACTGCTCGTATCCGTAATAATTTTTCTTTGCCTTTTTTGATTGGTAAAAAATTCCTGGAATGTGTCAAATTCCTTCCTGTATGAAAGTTGCACACCAGTGCGGTTACGGCGGGTAATGCCGGAAATATCACCAAGATCCGCATCGCTCCTGTTGAATCCAACAACCCTGAATCTTCCATCAGGGGAAATAAGATATTCGAATGATACGTCAGGCGTAAATAAAAAGTTTGAATTAGAATTACTCGCAGCCTGGCCTATTTTGTAATCAACATTGCCACCTACTTTTACCAATAATTTGTTATTGAAGAAAGTAGTTCTCAATCCAAAATTTCCAACATTTTGCAATTCTTTTTGTGTAACGCCAAAATTAAAATCGGCGGTATTAATATTTGTATAAAGATTTACCGAATTGGTATTTAATAATTTTTGGAGCCAGTTATTTAAAGAAGAAGAAAGTGTTGCCGAAAGTAATTGCCCCACACTTCTTGTTACAAAATTACCCGTGTTATTACCGCTCAGTAATCTTTGGTCATCACTCATAAAAGTATTGAACAATAGCAGGGAGGTTACCTGTTTATTAAGTTCATTTTTATCTGCTTCATATCGTGTTTTCAAATATTCATTTGCGATTGGATCCGATTTTAAAGGATTATCAAACGGGAACTGAAATTCAAACTCAGGCCGCGGAACTTTCAGAGTACCCCTGAGCTTAAAAATTATATCAACATCGCCTTTGGCATTTGAAAATCCTGAACTGGTAGGTATGTTGTTCAACATAACTTGCTGAGCTGTGTAAACCGCGTCAATGTTGAGATTGGCAAGATAGGGATCACCCTGCCACTCGATATATCCGCTCTCCAAAGTGAAAGGTGTTTTAAGAAATGTTTGAAAGTTGAATGTATATTCTCCTTCCTGCACATCATATCTTCCTCTGATGGTTAACGGGTCTTTGGTGCCGGCGGTTATATTAAGCTTTCCGCTTCCCTGGGCTTTTATAACATCACCTGTCGTTTCATCCAGTATCACATCGATTTTTGCATAAGGGTTTGCCGTTATTTCCATATCTACTTTGATGCTGGAATTTTCCCGGTCCGCAAGATCAGCCTTCATTTCACGCCCAAACTTTGTAAACTCAATATAATCCAGTGTCCCGGTTTCTGCGGTTTCTCCTGTTGGTAAATAAATGTGGCTGCTGTCGGTTGGCTGCCCGTCTATATTCATCCGCATATCAGTTACAAATCCGTTTAGTGATAATTCGGCTTCACCTATAAGATTGCCATAAAATTGTTTGTTGTCTCTTGCCGTTGTATTCAGTAAAACAAACCTGCCCGGGCTACTTCCCCTACGATCTGTTTTTAGATGAAATTCATTGAAGAAAAAATTATCAAAAAAGCTATGATATAATTTTCCCGTCAGCGTGGCGGTATTATTCAGCGTGTCTCTTATTTTTATAGTTCCAAAATCAATTTCATCGGGTTTAAAATTTATAATGCTATTATTATCCAAAATGTAGCGGCAACGTGTGTAATCTACTGTCATGGTGGTACTGTCAAGCCTTATTGCCCCGGTTAATTTAGCAGCAGATGATTTTCCGGAGAGACTTAATTTCCCTGTGGCCTTGCCGGATATACCGCTGAAAATGCCACCAAGATATTTTTCCAGGATGTGTATTTCAGAATTATTAAGAACAACAGAACCATTGAGTTCATTACCGGTAGAATCTTTAGGCCTGTAAGCAAAATCCGCCGCAAAATTATAAAGATTATTATCTGAAATGGCATTCAGGGTAAAGCTACCCGGGCCTGATAAATACTCTCCCTTCGTAGTCAATATCCCTATTGAATCATTTTCAAAATGCAATTGTTCTGTTTTAGTATCGAACTCTACGGCAAGTTTTCCGAACGGATCATTAACACGAATAAGCCCGGTCATATTTCCATCAACCTTTACCGTTTTAGTAAACAAGGGAGTTATATCACCGATGCTTAAATTATTTATCCCAATCAGGAGGTCATTACTGGAACCAATCGCAGATGGCTCTGTTGATACATTAATTTCCTGCCCATTTTGTGTGAGCCTGATATTGCTCGCAATAAGCATATCTCTTACCAGTTCAAGCCTGCCGCCTTTTTCTATCGTCCACTTTTTCTGATTTATAGTGAAGGTTGATGGATTTACCACCAAATCAAAGCCGTCTTCTTTGGTAAGAACCCGAAAAGAAAGATCAGCTGAATTTAAAGTCCTGTTTGCGGAGGTATTAAGAATTACGTCGGAGACATCGTTCGCCGCGATAACCTCCAGCCTGGTTTTAGGAGAGTGAAGGCTGTCATTAATTACTACATCTTCAATATCACCGTTAAAAGTAAGTGTGTCCGCCGTACCTCTCCCTGTAAAATGAATATTGTTGAATTTGATATTGCTGTAACTAAAAAGCGGAATATCAGCCTGGAGGTTTAGGGCATTTTCAGCAACATTGATATTCCCAACAAAAACCGAATTATCAAGCCCGCTCATTTTTTTATCAAAAAGCGCAATGTAATCGCTCACATTTTTTGTCTTTACCAAAAAGGTAAAATCCTGGTTTTGAATTTTACGTTTTGGCTTATTGATATAGGCCGGGTAATATTTGTAAAGAAATAATTGGAAAGCATCCGGGAGTTCATTGATACTAAAATGCCCGGCAAGTTCCACATCCATTTCATTGGTATGCAGCGTCAGGTATTTTTTTCCATTTTCCAGGGAGGAATTTATTGTAAGCGAATCGAATGACAGGTGCTGATCTTTATCAAGCAAAATGGCATTGTATAATTTTGCGGAGCCCAAAAAATTATCAATGTTGTTTCCTGTAAAATTTAAATTAAAAATACCGGTTAGTGAAATGCTGTCGTTAGTAAAGCCAAGCTGTTTAAAATTGAGCACACCCACATTCGCATTTAGGTTAAATTCCGGTTCGGATTTGCTGAAATTGATCGAGCCGGTAAGCGAATCTATTTTTATATTAGGATCATTAATACTTGCCGTACCGGAAAAAAATTTTTTCACAAAGGTGCCATGAGCAATTATATTGGAATAAGGATAGCCATTAAAAACCACCCGGCTTACATTTCCATCAATATCGATGTTTACATCATTTACATTAAAGCCCTTTCCATTTATGCTTCCACTGAAAGCGATATTCCCAAGCTGGCTGTTATCAATAAACTTCCCAAGCTGGAAATTATCAGTCGAAATTTCGCCATTATAAATAGCCCTTCCCTGCTCCGGAACCCGCATGTGCAGGTCAGTTTGCAGCGTACCGATGTCGGTTGTTAAAGTGCCATAGGTAACAAAATCTCGAATAAATCCTGTATAGCTTCCTATAAATCCTATCCTCCCAAATGCGCTCAATTTTGGGTTATCAATATCTTTAAGTGAGGGAATGAATTCGGCAAGCTCCTGGTAAGTTGTGCGCATTCCCCTTGACCTGAAATCAATAAACGTCTTATCAATATCCGGGAGCCCCCGTAAACTGATATCTCCATCAATATAATTATTTTCACCTGCTTTTATAATCATTTTCCTTGCAGAGAAATTATCAATGGTACCCTTTGCATTACCGGTTAATGTAAATATTTTATTCCATGTTTTAGTTTCGGGGGCAAAGTATGCAAGGTCGTCACTATTAAGTTCACTGTTTTCAAAATGGCCTTCTACCGTTACCGTGTGAACGAAATCCTGCATATCATCCTGGAAACTATTATAGCGCATGGAATAATAATTTTTGAGATGGCTTTTATTTGTGACAAGATCAAGATTTTTAAATTCCATCAGGTGCGGCGTGAATTTAAAATCGGAACTTATTTTTTTGATATTAAATCCATTTCTTTCTTTGGCCGATAACCAAACATTTGCAGTCAATGTATCTTTTATAAATCTGAAATTTTTAATAGAGCCATCTATTTCAGAAAGGACAAGATGTCTTTCGTCAAACCTGTCAGTAAAAGCTGGCCTTGAAGATTGTTTCTCCATCGAAAAATTACCGTTTGTAATTTTGATATTTTTTACTAAAAGACGCCAATCGTTTGTGTTCCATCGCAAACCAGTAAGCGTGTCTTCATCAATTTTTGATGGTGACGATGTTGTGTCATCAGGGCGGTTACCGGTATAATCAAACAGGGAGAATACAGGATGCTCAATATTAATAGAACTTATATTAATTACATTATTATTAAGATCAAGCCCATCAGCTTTAAGATCAAGTTTATTCAAAGACACAAGTAGATTTTCTCCCCGCCATTGGTCCTGCTGCCAGATCTTAACACGGTTCAATTCAACTACATTCAGGTTGAGCTGGATTGATCCTGGAGTATTTTTTTTACTTTTTTTCGGCCCTGAAAAATAATCAGCCAGGAACTGGTAATTCCATACAGAATTCTTCCTGTTCAGGTAAATAGTTGCGTCATCGAGGCCCACATATTTTAGCGTAATGTTTTCTTTCCAGAAAAACCAATCGGTAATATTTACCTTGACCGTGCCCGCATACAAAAGGGTGTCTTTATTTTGATCAAGCACCAGTGTTCCCTCCAAAAGCATTTTATCAAAAAGCTCAAAGTCAACGTGCTTAATCGAAACCGTTGTATGAAGGTCTTTCGATAAACTTTTTGTTACTTTTTTTACAATAAAATTTTGAAAGAAAGTTGTTTGAAGCAATACCCATAAAACAAGGATAAGGATAAAAAGCCCCAGCAGGCACTTGAGAAATATTTTATAAAATTTTTTCAGGGAGAGAAAATTGATTCGCAAAAATAAACAAAC
>JBDTMP010000244.1:0-2029 GCA_039934215.1 Ginsengibacter sp. | reverse complement strand
CGCACTCTTTTTTCCATCAGGTCAAAATTTATCTTGTCAACAGTGTCGGTTGGCTTGTGATAATCTTTGTGAATGCCGTCGAAGAAAAAAAGAATGGGCACACCTTTTTTCGCAAAATTGTAATGATCGCTACGATAATATATCCTTTCAGGATCGTTAGGATCATTGAATTTATAATCCAGTTCGAGCTTAGAATATTTATTATTTATCGATGTGCTTATTGGTTTGAGATCGGTACTTAATTTATCATCTCCTATTACATAAACATAGTTTGTACTGTCACCATATTTTCTTCCCGGATCGATGCGGCCAACCATATCAGTATTCAAATCAACAGTTGTATTCTCTAATGGAAATACAGGGTGATCAGAATAATATTGCGAACCCCACAAACCTTTTTCTTCCCCACTGACAGTCATAAAAACAATGGACCGCCGTGGGCCGTTTCCATCGGCTTTGGCTTTTGCAAATGCTTCGGCCATTTCTATAACACTTACTGTGCCGCTGCCATCGTCATCCGCACCATAATAAATTACATCTCCCTTTTTGCCGAGGTGATCGTAATGCGCTGTAAGAAAAACATATTCATCTTTTTTATTAGTGCCTTCGATATATCCAATTACATTGCTGGCTTCTGAAGGAATATTAATTTTTTTATAGGCTAATTTTGTTTTTATTTTTTTATTAAACGCTATTTCATTTAATGGTGCATGTGATTTAGCCGATGATATAATTGAAGAAATTTGCTGTTCTCCTAAAATATTTTTTGCAACAGCTTTTGTTATTAATACAGCGGGAACTTTTTCATCCTCCGCAATTTCGCGTGGTAAATACAAATTTGTTTTCCTGGAATTAGTGGCAAGCGATGCGGCTATTGAATCAATCGCAGGATTGATAATTAATAAAGCTTCAGCGCCTTTTTGCTTTGCCATTGTCGCCTTTTTTGAATTATTATAGCCCCACGCTGAAGGCATGTTCGTGCCGCTCACAAGATATTTATTTCCCGCTTTGGGCTCTCCATATAATATCACGGCCACTTTGCCTTTTACATTTTTACCGGCGTAGTCATCATAATTTTTATCAGAAATTCCATAGCCTGCAAAAATTATTTCGCTGGATTTAAATTCATCATTTTGGCCAGAGCCAGGTGTAACGATGTAATCTTTACCAAAATCATATTTGTTTTTGCCGACCTTAAATGTTTTGGGAATAAGGGTATCTTTTTTTAGAGGATACGTTTGAATATAACCATTTAATGAAGCGGGCGGCTTTAAGCCAATTTCCTTAAACTGGCTTTGAATATAGGCGGCCGCTTTGCGTTGCCCTTCTGTTGCAGTCTCTCTTCCTTCCATTTCCGCCGAAGCGATCACGGTGAGTTGTTTTTTTAGTCCCGACTGTGTAATGGTTTCAGCATATTTTAACGCGACATCTGTTTGAGAAAATAAATAACCGGGGAAAATAAAAATTAAAAGAAGTACGGTGAAATAGTTTTTCATGTAAGGCATTTTGCAAATGGATTGCAAATATAAAGGCTTTTAACCTGGCTGTTTTGGCTATACAAAATTAGCAGAAGAACACGCTATTTTGTTAACCCTCGTAACATGCCGGCCACCTTCAAATTCTGTATGCATAAACCGCTCAATCATTTCTTCAACAAGACCCTCCCTTACGAATCGGCCCGGGATACAAATTACATTTGCATTATTATGTTTCCGCGCAAGCTCCGCAATTTCGTCTTCCCAGCAAACCGCTGCTCTTATTCCCTGGTGTTTATTTGCTGTAATAGCTACGCCGTTGGCGCTTCCGCAAATTAATATACCAAAACTTGCTTCACCATTTTCTACGGCACACGCCACCGGATGTGCAAAGTCGGGATAATCGACCGAATCAATTCCAAACGTCCCAAAATCCTTCCAGGTAACGCTTTTACCATCAAGAAAAGAGATAACATCTTCTTTGAATTCAAACCCTGCATGGTCGCAACCGATGGCAACGGGCTTTGATAAATTGAATGGACACATAACAAAGT
>JBDTMP010000243.1:0-19351 GCA_039934215.1 Ginsengibacter sp. | reverse complement strand
GGCTGCATAATGTGCTCTTGCCTGTAGATTCAGGGCCTATTATGACAAATTTTTTTATTGTTTCCACTCTAATGTAGATTCTTTTTCGAATATGTGTTTATTGGCTCTTTGTATCCATTCATATAATCCCCAAAATGCCATTATCAAAAGAATGAAATAATACACACTCGTAAATACATAATGTTTTACAAAGTATAATGGGATGGAAGCAATGTTAGTCGCTATCCACCAATACCAGCTCTCCACTTTTTTCCGGGCCATCAGCCACATAGCCGTAAATGCGGTAGCACTTGCAAAAGCATCTGCCCACGGGATCGCACCGGGCGCAAAGTCTTTTTTGAGATAAGTAAGTGAAAAGAAAATGGCTGCATAAAATGCAGCAAAAAAAACCAGTTCCTGAATCCATTCCTTTTTATCAGACCAGGTAATCAAAACTATGTGTTGCTGTTGTTGATTCTTTTTTGCCCATAATACCCAACCGTAAATGCTCATAATAGTATAATACAAGTTCACCGATGCTTCGCCAAACAGGCTTCCTTTGATACTTATAAAAACATAGATAATGGTGTTAACTAACCCCACAGGATAAACAAGAATATTTTCTTTGCGGCTATACCATACGCTTGCGATTCCAAAAATTACTGCAATGTATTCAAGCGATGTTGTATGCTGAATATCGAGAATGAACTGTTGGTAAATTTCTGAAAAACTCAATATAAAAGTTGAGATTGAAGAGATAGGAATAAAATTCCGATTCTTGATAAACCAGTGAAATTAAATAAGAATGGTTATTTGTAGGGAATATTTTGCGGATTTCTTCTGCCATCCCAAATAGAAAGTATATAAATTGTTTCTTCTTTGGTTTCATAAAAAATCAAAAAGTTCTTTACAACTTTACCCGTATTCCTTCTATACTTGTTTTTTGGCCGATGTTAGGCCTTTCAGATAATAAAGTAATTGTTTTTATAAAAAGAAGATTCAGCTTTTTGCTGTAATATTTTGATTGATTTTTACTATTCCGGTAGGTTAAAATATAAATACGATCGTTATAAGCCCTAATGGTCCATTTTATTTGCTTAACCATTCATCGGTTTTATTATTCGCCTCGTCATTGGAAAGTACCTGATGATTTTCTATCTGGGCTCTTGCTTCTTCTATTGCTTTTCTTTGTTCACTATTTATTTCATAAATGCCTTCCTGTTCCTGAAATTCAAAGATCTCATAAACCTCTTCAAGAATAGAAGTATTTGTGGTTGCGTTAATTTTTTCGATTAATTTTTCTTTAATATCCGGGACGGTCATAATTATCTGCTTTTTATTTTTTAATCTGCTTCCGCAACAACCTCCTTTACTTCAGGTATCATACGTTTCATCATGCCCTCTATCCCTGCTTTTAAAGTAATCATTGAAGAAGGGCAGCCACTGCAGCTTCCCTGTAGCATTAAATTCACTTTACCATCTTCATAGCTTTTAAATTGTATAGCGCCGCCATCCATTTCCACCGCCGGCTTCACATAATTTTCAAGCAATTCTTTTATGCGTTTTACCACATCATCATCATCGGCGCTTACCACATTAGAGCTTTCAGTTTTTCTTGCAGCTATTTCTTCCTCATTCACAACAGGCTTGCCTTCTTCCATGTATTCCTTTAAAAATTGTTTTATTGAAGGAATAACATCCTGCCAGTCTTCGGTATCAGTAGTTTTAGTAAGCGTTACAAAATTGCTGGCTATAAATATTGATTTGATAAAGGGGAATGTAAATAATTCCATTGCCAGCGGAGAAACTGATGCGCTGCTTTCATCCTGGAAATCTATACTCTTTCCGGGATATAAAAGCTTATTGGCAACAAATTTCATCGTTTCCGGGTTTGGTGTCATTTCGGTGTAAATGCTTATTACCGGGTTACCTGTTTTAATCATATAAAAAAATTAAGAATACAAATTTACTAAGAATAAATTTTAAAGTGTTTTGCATTGTGTTAACCAACTTCAGTATTTAGCAATTTTTTCCTTTTTCGAAAACTAATCAATTTGATTATTTGCCAGTTATTATAGCCAGAAATTTCACCGTACGATTCTCAATTTAGCATAATTGAGCATAATTTTTTTCTCACCATTATGCTCAAATTTTACGGTTGCAACGGGGTTATGAGCGGCCCCTTCCATTTTTACAACTTCTCCAAAACCAAATTTTTGATGTTCAATTTTTTGACCTTCTGTTAAATTGCTTGTATCGCTCGGGGCAAAATCAGGCGAGGGAATATGTTCCTTTATCTTTATTACCGGGTTTGCAGTGATATAAGCGGGCTTACCGGCAACCGCTGAACTTCTTTGATTATACTCTGTTTTTCCATTGTTATACCCATTGCCCTGCTGCCTGTTAAAAGGATTCCAATGACTGGTTTGATTGTTACGCATATTACCTCCGGCATAAGCCCTGTCCAGTCTTTCTTCAGGAAGTTCATCAATAAACCTGCTCGGTTCATTTTGTGCAAGATTGCCAAAACGATATCGTGTATTTGCATAAGTAAGCCAAAGTAATTGTTTCGCCCTCGTTATTGCCACGTAGAAAAGACGCCGTTCTTCTTCAAGCTCCTCGCGGGTATTTATTGACATGGCGTTTGGAAAAAGTGTTTCTTCGAGACCCGCCACAAATACAACGGGAAATTCAAGGCCTTTAGCCGCATGTATAGTCATGAGCTTCACTACATCGCTTTCGCCTTTATCGTCATCTGCATCCGTTAACAGGGTTATCTGCTGGAGATAACTTCCGAGGCTTTTATCAAGCAGTTCTCCATCTTCAGTCGGGGTTTCGGTAAATTCTTTTATTGAGTTCAGCAACTCCTGGATATTTTCATACCGGGCAAGGCCTTCTGTAGTTTTATCGTTGAACAATTCCTTAACAAGGCCTGTATGTTTTCCTACCAATATAGAGAGGTCATAGGCATTCTTTTTTTGCAATTCACTTTGAAACATTTTTATAGTAATTACAAAATTGTTCAAAGCTTCCAATGTATTCGCTCTGTAACCAAATTCTGCGGCACGCCCGATCACATTCCACATAGAAATGTTATTTTCGTTTGCATACAAAACTGCTTTTTCAATGGTTGTTTTACCTATTCCTCTTGCCGGAAAATTGATAATTCTTTTTAGCGCTTCTTCATCCCCGGGGTTTAAAATAACACGCAGGTAACTTAGAAAATCTTTGATCTCCTTTCGTTGATAAAAACTAATACCTCCATAAATACGGTAAGCAATGTTCATGCGACGAAGGCTTTCTTCAAAACTCCGGCTTTGTGCATTTGTTCGGTATAAAATGGCAATATCATTATTACGAAAATGATTCCTTAGTTTTTGTTCCTGGATTGCATCGGCCACATATTTGCCCTCATCATTATCTGTTGCTGTGCGTACTAATTTTATTTTTTCCCCTTCTCCATTACTGGTCCATAATTTTTTTGGTAACTGGGCTTTATTATTCGCTATCACATTGTTGGCGACATGAAGTATGCTTTGAGAGCTGCGGTAGTTTTGTTCAAGCATTACAATTTTCACTTCGTCATAATCTTTTTGAAATTGCAAAATGTTTTCGATAGTAGCCCCGCGAAAGCTGTATATACTTTGCGCATCATCGCCTACCACCGCTACATTTTCATGCATTGCACCAAGTAGCTTTATTATTTGATATTGAGAAGTATTGGTATCCTGGTACTCATCGATCATTATGTATTTAAACTTCCGCTGGTACTTACTCAGGCTTTCAGGATGGGTACTGAGTAGCAAGTAAAATTTTAGCAGCAGATCGTCAAAATCCATGGCGCCATTCTTAAAGCAACGCTTGCAATAAGCATCAAAGATTTGGCCGGTCATCGGGCGGTTGGCACGCATATCTTCCTGTTGCAATCCATAATCGCTTATGTATTCTTCCGGCGTAATTAATGCGTTTTTAGCCCCGGAAATTCTGTTATAAATTGTACCCGGCTTATAATGCTTATCGTCAAGACCCAATTCATTTATCACCGTTTTTACAACGCTTTTTGCGTCGTCGGTATCATATATAGTAAAGTTGCGGGGATATCCAAGCTTATCGGCTTCGGCTCTTAGTATTCTTGCAAATACAGAGTGAAATGTGCCGATATATAAATTTCTTGCTTCATTATTTCCTAAAATTTTTTCAACCCGTTCTTTCATTTCGGCGGCAGCCTTATTGGTAAAAGTAAGCGCCAGGATATTAAAAGCATCCACGCCGGTAGCTAAAAGGTGGGCAATTCGCGTAGTGAGCACTTTAGTTTTTCCACTGCCGGCCCCGGCCACGATCATTATGGGGCCATCACGGTGCAACACGGCTTCCCTCTGTGGTTCATTCAATCCCTGTAAGTAATTCTGCATGGCGCAAAGTTACAGAAAGCCCAAAGGTTTTTGGTGGGATAACTTGTAAAAAATGATTGTTCAGAATATTTATCTCAACCCAGTTTTATAAAATTTTATTTTATTTTATTTGCATTTGTTGTTGAGAATTTCAACAATTTTTGAGAAATCCTTAGCCACTCATACCGATATTTTTAAAGTGGCGTGCCCAGGTCTGATAAAAGCAGGAACGCTTTAAATCTGCAATAACCTTCTTTCAGAATATTATTATAATGGTTCAGCAATGCCTTTAACTTACTCTTAACGAAAGCCTTATCCACACTGGATTACCTCTGGTATAAATCAAGCCTATAGCTCTCTTTGTAACGTATAGTTTTATGCCATATTTCGTAACCATCAAAATTAAAAATTATGAAAAAGATTCTTGTTATTTGCCTTCTCGCAATTCTTACTGCTTTCTCCGTGTCCGCAGATCCTGTAAATGAAAAGGTTTTAAAAGTATTTTCAACATCCTTCCCGGAAGTACAACAAACAACCTGGTATAATTATGATACTTACTATTCAGTTTATTTTAAAAATGCCGATGATTCAAAATGTAGAATTGATTATGACACGGAAGGAAATATAATTTCTACTACCCGGTATTATTCAGCCGAAGCCCTTCCTCCATTCATAAGAGCAAAAGTGAATCAGAAATTTGCCGGTAAAAAAATATTTGGGATAACAGAAGTTTCCACCGCGGATGAACTTGCTTACCATATCGTTTTAGAAGATGAGAAAACCTGGTATAATATTAAATCGGATGCGATTGGTTCCATTAGCCTTGAAAAAAAAATGACTAAGTCTGAAAATTAATTACGGCCCTACGTATTTCTTATAGCAATTTGTAAAAGAATAAATTTTTACAAATTGCTTTTTTTATGAGATGAACCCGCCGATATTTTCGATACTTGGTTTGCTGCTAATAAATTAAGACAATATTTTTTCTTTCCCTGTCGTTATCTTTCTACAATATCCTTTTTATGAATACCAGTAATAACCATGTTTCGCCAAATTGGGTGCAGAATTTTGTAAGGCATCTCTTATCAAAGCTTACGCAAAGCCCGGAATTTTATAATATCAAGTACTATACAAAGTGCAGAAACAGGAATCGCCGCCATCAAAGTACGTGGTAGAATAAAACGACTACAATAGTGGGAAGGAAGATTCTTTCGGAATTTACTGAGACAAAAAAGAGTGGTTGTGCTATTGTTGAATTGTTAAAACTTTTTTTTCTTTATTCTCTAATAAACCTTTAAAAACCATGTTATGAAAAGTCAAGTTTACCCAAGAAAAACAATCATTTCTCTTTTCTTCAGCAATTTTTCAAAAAGCTTTTTGTCCCTCTTTGAATCCGGGAATAAAAAAGACTTTCAAAGATTAAAAGATTTTATAAGTACTGAATCTTTTAACTAAAGAGGTATTCCACATCCTCTTTACTCAGGCTTTTGACGAACGTTTGGTCGTCAGCAATTAATTCTTTGGCAAGGATACGTTTTCGTTCCTGGAGTTGCAAAATTTTATCTTCGATCGTATCCTTGCATATCATTCTGTAAGCAAAAATATTCTTCGTTTGCCCAATACGGTGAGTACGGTCAATCGCCTGTTGTTCGACAGCCGGATTCCACCACGGGTCAACTATATACACATAATCAGCAGCGGTTAAGTTAAGGCCTACACCACCCGCTTTAAGGGAAATGAGAAAGACCCTGCAGTCATCATTATTTTGAAAATTCTGAATTGCCTTTTCCCTTTCATGCGGCGGAGTGCTGCCATCAAAATATTCGAAACTTATATTATTTTCTATGAGCTTTTCTTTTATCAGGGCAAGCATTCCAAGGAATTGTGAAAATATCAGCGCTTTGTGCTCGCCTATATTCTCAGTTATTTCCCTTGTAAGCTCATCCAGTTTTATTGAATGATTGGGATATTTTTCTTCTTCATTTAATATGGCAGGGCTGTCGCATATTTGCCTTAGTTTCATGAGCCCCTGCAAAATGGTAAGTTGAGATCTGTTAATTCCCTGGCCTTCTATTGCGCCCATAATTTTGTCCCGATAGGCGCCCCTGTAAGCTTCATACACCGCACGCTGATCATCTTCCATTTCACAAAACAGTATCGTTTCCGTTTTATCAGGAAGATCTTTTGCCACTTGTTCTTTGGTTCTTCTAAGAATAAAAGGATACAACAGTTTTCGCAAATGATCTTTTTGTTCCTGCTCGCCGAATTTATCAATAGGTGTTGAAAATTCATTTCTGAAAAATTCAACCGATCCCAAAAGGCCTGGGTTTAAAAAATTCATTTGTGCATAGATATCAAACGTGTTGTTTTGGAGAGGTGTTCCGCTCATGCACAACCTGTTTTTTGATGTAAGCAGGCATGCCGCTTTTGTTACTTTTGATGCAGGATTTTTTATAGCCTGGGATTCATCGAGAACAACATAGTCAAATAAAATTTTCATCATTAATTGTATGTCACTTCTTAATGTTCCATAAGTGGTAATGATGATGTTGTACTTTTCAAAATCTTTGGGATCTCTTGTACGCATGCTTCCATGATGAATGAACCACGTAAGCGATGGCGTAAATTTTCTAATCTCGTTTTCCCAATTGTATATAAGAGTTGTAGGACACACGACAAGGGCTTTTAAAGAACCTTCCTGCTGTGCATAATGACTCAACATACTAAGAGCCTGCACCGTTTTACCCAACCCCATATCATCGGCTAAAATACCGCCCCAGCCGACGTCATTCAAATAATTAAGCCAATGATAACCGGAGATTTGATAAGGTCGCAAACGATTTTGTAATTCTTCGGGTACGTCAACTTCAGGAATATTTTTATAATTTCTTAAACGATCAAATTTTTCATCCAGCTCAAAGGATAGTTCTTTTTCGTCGCGCTTTTCATAAAGGTCGTCAATCACGCTCAGGTGAAAGCGGGAAAGGCGCAGTTGATTTTCTTTTCCATCTGCTACTTTAAAAAGCAAGGAATATTTGTTTATCCATTCATCAGGAAGAATTCCTAATGATCCGTCTTTAAGCTGAACAAAAGATTGTTTATTGGCAAGCGCTTTTTTTACTTCTGAAATGCCGATCAATTGCTCGCCAAAAGAGAGCTCAACTTTGGCATCGAACCAATCAAGACCACTGCTAAGATGTATTTTGGTAGAAGGCTTTGATGTATTGAACCTAAAATTTTTTAATGCTTCAAAACCAAAAACCGGAATTTTCATTTCCTTCATCACATCCACAAATAAAAAGAACCAATTGTTTTTTAAAACATCTGCGCCTTTTAAAACCAGGTTACTTCCCTCGTGTGTAACGAACTGGGAATGCAGGCCGGCAAGTTTTTTGATAAAACTTTGTTCGGCTGCGTTGTTCCGCTTAACCATTAATATTTTGTCACCATCCGGAACAATAATTGTGTCCTTTGAGCCAGGTTTTACCGCAAAATTTTTGTAACTAAAAATCGGCTGAAACATAAGGTAATCACCTTTTTCTATCAGCATAACTGTAATATCCGGATCTCCTTCTTTAGTTTCCCTGATTAATGATCTATCAAAGGCGACTTCGAAATTCTGCGTTAACGGCATTAATATCTCATTAAGAAACGCAGGCCAAGCCTTCCGTGGAATTTGCAAAAGGTTTCTAAATTTTTCAACAACCAAACTTTCTTCGGCTGTTTTCCATAGAAAAAATTCTTTATCGTGTAAAAAAAGTAAAGGACCACTCCATTCATTATCAGAAGCCTTTAAAATCTCATTTTCAATTATCACCAGGCATTCCAGTTTATAACCTTCATCCTGGACTGATACTTTAAACTGCACCACAGGCTTAATCGGGCTTACCTCAACTGCGGCAAGATTTTCTGTATTAAATCTTTTTCCCTTAGGAAGATATAAATACCGTTTTGTTTCGTTGGATTCAAATATTTTTTTAATCTTGGGATGAAGAAATTCGGTTATTAATATTTTTGTTTCCTCAGGCAATTCTTCGTTTTCCTGGTGAATTATATTTTCCCAAAAGCCACTAAAAGGTGAATTCCTGTTTAAATATTTATTTATTTCAGTCTGTTGTAATTTCCTGGCTTGTTGTATAAGATATTTATCAAAATCTGAAAACGAATCTGTGTTTATAAATTTAGTAAGGTCCAGTTTTTCAGTTCTGCCGATAGGTCTTTCTTTATCCTCATCAAATTCTGCCTGAACGATATCCATATTCAAAAAGGGATAAGCAATCTCATTGGCATTAAATACCACGGCAATTTGTTTCCGCGGCGATGCGACAGCAGTTTCAATTTCTGTTACTTCTTTGTGGGGTATTAATGGCCTTATTGGTAAAGGAGAACTAATTCTTTTTATCGATTGATCAAGTACTTTAAGGTATGGTTTACCCTCCTTATAAATAAATTCAAACTTACCATTGAGATCTTCGCGTAAACTGTAGCCGTAACCTTCTAACAGCTTATTCTTTTCTTTATCCCAATTACGGATCGAATCAAAATAATTAGGCCCGTGGGCATGCAATAATTGCAGGAAAAGAACAGTCTTATGTTTGCAAATTATGTGTTGGGTTTCATTACATACGCAAGAGGTATCGAAATTACGTTCTTCATTTTTTTGAATAATCAGGTTGTATTTTTTATTATCCAAATCTAAAACCGCCTCTACTTTTTCATTAGATGCCTGTATTATATTTGCTTTATTTACCCTGAAAATTTCCTCGGCCTCATCATATAATTCCTGGCCCATAAGCATTCTTATGAACTTAAGATCTATATACTTCATTTTAACCACGGTGTGCTTTTGGTTATATGAAACTTGCTGGTCGGCTGTGAGTAAATTTTTATCGACAAGATCCTGTAATTGGAAAAGTGCTGCTGCTTCGTGCCTGCATATATCCCCGAGATTATAAGGACAGGTACATCTTATTAAAAGCGTTTTTGAATCAGCATATTTTTGGACGTTTACTTTGTAATACGTGGAATAGCTATCATCTTTTACCCGAAAGTTGACAGAAGGCATGAGGTCATCATGTTCTAAAAGTTCTACGTAGCCAAAAGCATGAATTTTTTTTCCCCGGCGAATTACTTCGTCGGTTCCGGCATTGTAAATGTATTTAATAAGATGGGGTAGGGCCAAAGAGTTTTCGTTTTTCTAATTTTGCTTTCCGGATATTTTTCCAGCACTTTCTGTTCAAAAAAGGGCAATTTGCAAAAGTAAAGAAAATTTAAATGAGGTGGAGTTTATAATCGTTCTTTATAATAAACAGGATTGTTATCCCGCAATTAATCTGCCTCCATCGTAAAGACATAAAACATTTGCATTGTCTTTCGTTAGACAAAACCTTATGTCTTCTTCAAGCCCAAAACCCATAAGCCGATGGTAATGACTGGCATTTTTTTCTTTCAGAAAATTGAATAGATCCTCCCTCGCGATCAGGTACATTGATTCGGCAATTTGACTGGCATCACAATTTTGATAGAACCGGTCCTTAATACGGTTAACAATTGCTCCCGCAAGCAAGGTGTCCTCAATATTAAGGCGATCCTTCCAGCCAGCACACGCTAATATTACATTTTTGTCCTGCTTTATCAGGTAATCACACACTGAAGAGATGTTGCAAAAAGAAGCCGTAAGGATACCGAGTGCTCCTTCGGTGAGAGCCATGTGCAATAACTTTGTTCCATTTGTAGTGGTAAGTACTAACGTTTTCCCCTTAATAAAATCGGCGCTATACTGTAACGGAGAGTTCCCATATTTTAATCCTTCCGCTATCTTGCCGTCTCTTTCCCCGGCAGTAATTACTTCCATTTGCTTACCCAATTTAATACAACCGGCGACACTATCCACAGGTATTATGCTTTTGGCACCGTTAAATAAAGCGGCAGCAATAGTGGAGGTCGCCCTTAAAACATCTATTATTACAACTATGCTTCTGCTTACATCGTATAATTGCAATAAAGAGGGAGAGAGTGAAACGTGGATTGTTGGCAGGTTAGTTTTTTTTGTCATTAATTAGGTCTTTATCTATTGCTTTTCATTTTTTAAAACTATTCAAAGGGCATTTTAACAATCCTGGCAGTAAGCAATTTATCTCTCACCTTTATATATACTTCTGTATCAATTTTTGAATAATTTGTGGCAACATATCCAATAGCAATTGCTTTATTTAATGTAGGCGATTGAGTGCCGCTGGTAACTTGTCCTATAGTTTTCCCATCAGAATCTTTTATTTCATAACCGTGGCGGGGTATGCCTTTTTCAATCATTTCCAGGCCAACTAATTTTTTAGAAACTCCATCTACCTTCTGTCCTTCGAGAATTTTTTTTGCTATAAAATCTTTTGAGAATTTAGTGATCCAGCCCAGGCCGGCTTCCAATGGGGAAGTACTATCGTCAATATCGTTTCCGTAGAGGCTATATCCCATTTCAAGCCGCAAGGTGTCTCTTGCTGCAAGCCCGATTGGCTTTAAGCCTTTGGGATTTCCTTCTTCAAAAATTTTATTCCAGATTACATTGGCCGCATCCTCTTTATCTTCAAAATAAATTTCTACACCACCCGATCCTGTATAGCCAGTGGCGCTTATTAAAACATTATCAACACCTGCGAATCTTCCTTTCACAAATGTGTAATACTTCAAATTCATAATATCAATTTCTGTAAGCGGCTGTAAAATTTTTGTAGCATTAGGACCTTGTATTGCAAGCAGGCATGTCTTCTCAGAAATGTTATGCATTTCAACATCTTTTTTATTGTGTTCGTTTATCCAACCCCAATCCTTTTCAATATTGGAAGCATTTACAACCAGCATGTACACTTCATTCTCTTTTATGCAGTACACTATCAGGTCATCAACAATACCCCCCGTTTCATTAGTAAGGCAACTATATTGAGCCTTGCCGGCTGTGAGCTTTGAGGCATCGTTACTTGTTACTGACTGTATAAGTGAAAGAGCATTTTCACCTTTTAAAATAAATTCTCCCATGTGGCTAACATCGAAAATGCCGGCGTTGTTGCGGACTGCTACATGTTCATCATTAATACCGGAATAACTTATTGGCATATTATAACCGGCAAATTCAGCCATCTTTGCTCCAAGTGCAATATGTTTTTTTGTAAATGGTGTTGTTTTCATTTCTATTTTTAAAGTTGTCAAATTTAGGAGAATAGATTTACAGAGCCTGTAAGATTTTTCTTGTTCATATAACCTTTGTGATTTCCTGTGCCCAAAAGATCGTTTTCAATTAGAAAATGATTTTATAATATCCACACCAGAATTTCTAATTTTTTTGAACGAAGAAGGCCTTATGCAATGCGCATAAAGCCTTCATTATTCAACTTCAACCGAAAATATGTATGTTAAATGTGCATCACAAAACTATAATCCTGTTTACCATTTCTTATATATGCCTGCCCCGGAGTACCGGTTTCATTTAGCTTTTCTATCTTTTGCTCAAGCTTTTCTTTTGCTTCCCGTAAAGAGTCTTTCATTTTAATGATTTGCTTTTCTCTTTCAGCCTTCAAAGAATCTACGGAACTCTGAATTTTTTGAATTTCCTTCTCCTTTATTATTCTTATTGAATCCACTTTGTTGTGTTGGTCATACCTGTAATTTTCCTGCTCCTGATCAGATTGATAATTATTCCTCTGATTTTCCTGCTCAGAACGCCAGTCATTATATTTATTGTAATCATTAGCAGGAATTCCGCTTAAGGTATACAATCCATTTTCCTGCATTACATACTCTACCCCATATTGAAAATCGTAATCATCGTCCTCCCAGTTGTACCAGTTATCATCATTGAATAATGGACCGTGTACTCTTATATTCCTGTTGTAGCTAAGATTTTTATTTATTTTAATATGCTTTCCAACGGGAACATAAATTATAACCATTACACTTTGGTTCCTGAATTTATCGGTTGTGTTTATGGCAATTGCTTTGTCCATCATCAGCAAAGAGTCCTTTTGAAAAACTGCGTAATTAATAAGAGAAGCCAACGTATCGGCATTTCTCCTCGTATTACCGTTACACATTTTTATTATGCCAACCTGGAAACTGTCCGTTGCAGATTTTTCAATCCTTATTCTCACGTTCCCGATATAGGCGGTATCATCATCAAAAGTGGCAAACGGCTCAAGCCTGAACCATGTATTCGTTCTATTATACCTGTTATTGGTCAAGGAATTTACTTCAAGGCTTTGAGTTCCCGGATTTTGCAACGATATTCTTTCTTCATTCGCAGAACTTGTTCTCCTAAAATCCTGGCCTACAGAAATGAGCAATGATATGAAGCATGTAAGACCCAAAAACCAAAGACCTAAAAATGAATAACGCATGATGCGGTTAGATTTTTTTATCCTGGCAATTCTCCTTATTATAAAAGTAATGATACCAATCACGGGAACTCCAATAAAAAATATGAGCGTTCCCCATGCAAATACACTTTGCCATCCTTCATTAAGTACAAAATTCTTTAATGGAAATAAGCCAATAGAAACCACCGCCAAGGAAAACAGGGCGATTATTAAAGCCAAAGCAATACAACCCAGAATGAAGTATGCAAATATTTTAAACAATGTGACGATAATATTTCCAAGAGCGCCGCTGGTACGTTTTGCCGCATAACTTACTTCTTTCCCCATTTCTCCGCCTCTTTCTTTTGCCATTGCGCCCACTTCCTGGCCCATTTTACTTACCCTTTCCTGCACGCCTTTCATTTCCTGAACCACAGAATTCTTAATTGAGTTCAGATCTACTTTTTCGCCTTTCATTTCCAGCTTCTCGGAAGTTGTAGTGGCTTCGGGTATTACAAGCCATAATATAATATAAATGATCAAGGTGCCGGGGCTGAATGAAAAACTTAAAAAATTTGGGAATGTAAGTGGCCCAAAATGTCCCCATCTGAAAAAGAATGATATGAAAGGAATCAAAAAGAAGGCTCTTGGGATCCAGGCATTCACATTGAAATAGCTTCCCATTCCGCTGCACACACCACCTATTATTTTCTGATCAGGATTTCTGTAAAGCCTTTTACGAACTCCATTTTCCAGTACGTTGCTTCCCGGAACGAATATCCATAATAATATATATGCGAGAAAACCGATTCCGGAAATTATAAACAGAACCCTTACGATCACCGGATCAATTCCGAGGTAGGCGGCAATTCCACTGCAAACTCCACCAAGTATCTTATGATTTTCGTCGCGATATAACCTTTTACCTTTTTCACCAAATCTTGTGAATTGAAATTTTTCACTATGCGCTTCCTTTTGGTCTTTTGAGGTTTTTTCACCACCATTAGCTTCCTCAAAATCTTCGGGGCGCCCAATGTTTTTAAATATGATATTTACATCATCATCTGTGATACATGTAGATCCGCCCTTCAGTTTTTCCTGGAAGAGTTCACTGATCCGGCTTTCAATATCATTTATTATTTCATCTCGGCCTTCTTCATCGGCAAAATAATCTCGAAGGCTTTCAATATATTGTTTTAGCAATTCATAAGATGTTTCCTCGATGGGAACTACGCTACCCTGGAAATTTATATTAATTACTTTTTTCATGACTAATTCTATTTAATAATTTGTTGAAGTTGATTTATGGGTTTAGTTGTTTTTACCGGTTATTGCTTCTACAGCATTAGCAAGCTCAAGCCAGGTTGTTTCAAGTTCCTGGTAAAAGGCTGCACCCTTATCAGTAAGTGAAAAATATTTTCTTGGGGGGCCACTGTTGCTTTCTACCCACCGATACGTAAGAAATTCTGCATTTTTTAATCGCGTTAATAATGGGTAAAGTGTTCCTTCCAAAATATTGAGATTAGCCGCTTTCATTTTATCGATGATGTCACTTGGGTAAGCCTCGCCTAATTTTATTATGGATAAAATGCAAAACTCCAAAACTCCTTTTCGCATTTGGCTTGCTGTATTATCAATATTCATATTTGATGTTTTTTTCTGTAGAAATTTTCATTGTTGCTTTTCTTAAAACAAAGATATACATAATTATAATACTATGCAATACATAATACCTGTTTTTTTCAGGTAGCTGATGATCAACGCTTCTAAAACTTTGTATAATAACCTTACTGGTAGATGGTTTCAGAAGAAAAATAGGCTTTGAACAATATTTAAAAATATTGATGGATGGCGATAAAAAAGGAAGAATGGAATATTTTTGTGCAAATTAGGCCTACAGGTTAGTAGGAATTTATTTTACTATTATTTTTTTATAAAACGTTATTAACTAACTTTTAAATAGTTTTCTGAAATACAAAACGTCTTATTATTAAATAGAAAAAAATGAAAAAGAATTTATTCACCTGGATATTCTTAGTTTTATTATTTGCTTCATGCAGCAGTTCCAGGAATACGATTGCAAATACCCAGGAAGATATAGCGCTACTAACCGCCGTAAAAAAATTAGATAAAAATCCTTCTGATACCAGCCTTAAAAACAACCTTAGCGGTCTTTACGAGAATGCAATTAAAATTCACCTGGATAACATTGATGTTTATAGCACGCTTACCGAGCCGGAAAAATGGGACAAAATCATAAAAGAATACCAGGCTTTACAACATTTGTCTGCTGTAATTAACAATTCGACTTCTGCTAAAAAATTTTTAAACCCGCCTACATACGATGCAAAGATTGAGGTAGTAAAAGAAAGTGCTGCTGCAGATCTTTATGACATGGGTACAAGCTATTTAAATAATGATGATAAACAATCTTACCGCGAGGCCTATTATGCTTTTAAAAAAGCACAGGAATTTGTTCCGGGATATAAGGATGCTGACAGACAAATGAATACTGCTTATCAAAATAGTGTGCTTAATGTGATTGTAAATCCCGTAACTGATAATTCTTATTATTATAATAATGCAGGATGGAACAATTATGGAAATAGCTTCAATAATGATTATTTACAACGAAATCTTGTAAGAGATCTTGGTGGAGATTATGCTAAAAATGCTTCAGCCCGGTTCTATACGGATTGGGAAGCCCGCAGTGCAAATATAAATCCGGACTTCTTTGTTGATCTTACCTGGATAAATCTTGATGTGCCCCAACCTTACACTTCACAATATTCAAGAAATGTGAGCAAGCAAATAGAAAAAGGAAGAGATACTTCCGGACACGTGCAATATGAGACTGTTACCGCTACCCTTTATATTACTAAAAAATATTTTACAGCTACAGGAGATCTTGAAAGTCGTATAACGGATGCGATTACCCGAAATATCGCTGACACCAGGAGATATACTGCTCAATTTAACTGGGAGCACGAGTTTGCTACCTACAAAGGAGATTCGAGAGCGTTAAGTGGCAATGATCTCGCATTGCTTAATACCAGGAATTTTATAGTCCCAAGCAAGCAGGATATTCTTAACGAGCTTTATCAAAGAATATATCCTCAGGTAAAAAATGGAATTTACAATGCGGTGAGATGGTAAACCATTTCACATTTTAGTTAAAAATATTATACACAGCAAAGCTCATAACATAAGCCAGGCACGTCATATATACGAGTTGAATTGTTGGCCATTTCCAGCTGCGGGTTTCACGTTTTACCACAGCCAATGTACTCATACATTGCATGGCCAATACATAAAATATCAATAGTGAAAGGCCTGTCGCAAGATCATATACTTTTGAGCCATCAGGCCTCGTAGCAGCGTTCATTTTTTGCCGGAGCGTTGCATTATTTTCGTCCCTATCATCACCCACACTATAGAGTGTAGCCATTGTTCCCACAAAAACTTCACGGGCGGCAAATGATGTTATTAAGGCAATTCCTATTTTCCAGTCATAGCCTAACGGCCTGATAACCGGCTCTATAACTTTCCCTAAAATTCCGGCATAAGAACTTTCCAGGAGCGCCGTCTTTTTCATTTTATTGAACTCCTTACTTTGAGCGGGATTCTCTTGCGTAAGAAGCTCATATTTTGCAGAAACATTTTTCATTTTTTGTGGCGGCCCATACGTGCTCAAAACCCAAAGCATTAAGCTTATTACCATAATTACTTTACCGGCATCATATACAAATATTTTTGCTTTTTCTACCATGGTATAAAACATGTTTTTCCATCGCGGGTTCCTGTAAACGGGTAACTCAAGTATAAAAAAACTTTTCTCGTTGCTTTTAATAAACCACTTCATAACATAAGCGGATATTAATGCCATTACTGTTCCCAAAAGATACATCAGCATCATAACCATACCCTGCAAACCTATAAAGCCGAATACAAACTTATTGGGCACTACCAAAGCAATGAGTATCGTGTAGACGGGTAGTCGTGCACTACAGCTCATAAGAGGGGTACACATGATTGTTAGTAGCCTTTCTTTTTTATTTTCAATATTCCTGGCACTCATTATTGCCGGTACTGCACAGGCAAGTCCGCTGATCATTGGCATTACACTTTTTCCATTGAGGCCTGCTTTTCGCATAATTCTATCCGTGAGGAAACTGATCCTCGCCATATAGCCAGTATCTTCAAGCAATGTAATCAGGCCGAATAATATCATTATTTGAGGAACGAATACAAGAATGCCGCTCAGGCCAGCGAGCACTCCGTTTATTAAAAGATTACTAAACCAGCCTTCGTTTAGAACCTGGCCCAACCAGCCCGCAAGCTGCGCAAATATCCATTCGATAGCATTCATAGGATATTGAGCAACCAAAAAAATACTTTGAAAAAGTAAAAAAAGTACTCCCAACAAAATCAGATATCCCCACGTTCTATGCAATAAAATATCATCAAGCTTCTGGGTAAAAAGCGCCTTCTGCAGCGGGTCGGTTTCTACCACAGTTTGCTGCATAATGGTTTTTATTTTTCCATATCGCTGTAATATTTCTTCAGCCTGTGTTTTTGAAGGATTAAAACCAGTTTCCAATTCAATATTTTCAATGGCGTTCTGCACTGAATTTTCTAAAGGAAAATTTTCATGATTGATTAAATAATGTATCGCCCGGTAATCGCTTATTCCTGGAATTAATTTTTGTACCTTATTTATTGCTTCAGGTACAAGCATATTGCTTTTAAAAAAATCACGTTCGGGAATTCGGTGAGGATTTTCTGCAATGTCATCGAGGGCTTTATATAGTTGTGTAATGCCTTTATTTTTCCTGGGGTTTACAGGTATCACCAGGACTCCTAATTCTCTTTCAAGCCCTGACACATCTACCTGGATATTTTTATTTCTTGCAATATCCATCATGGTCAACGCAACCACCACCGGCCTTTTTAGATCAATGATCTGTGAACAAAAAAGGAGATTTCTTTTTAAATTAGATGCGTCAGCCACTAATACAATGATGTCAACCTTCGTGTCAGCATCTTCGTCAATCAGCACTTTATAAGAAACCCATTCATCACCTCTCTTCGGATATAAACTATACATACCCGGGAGATCAATAACTTTCGCGGTAAAGTTTTCTGATATTTTACTTATTCCTGTTTTCTTATCTACCGTCACCCCGGGGAAATTTCCGACTTTTTGATTGAGGCCTGTGAGTGAATTAAATAAGGAGCTTTTACCACTATTTGGATTTCCTACAAGGGCTATGTTCAGCTGTTTTTTCAAATGCTTTTTTAATAATTTGTAAATTTAAATGGAACGGAGGCTTTAGCCTTACGATTTAGGAAAACACCCTTTCTAATGATATGTTATAAAAATTAGCGGACGTTCTTTCCTTAAATTAAAAGAAACGATGAAGGAAAAATTCTGATCGGCCCGTAATTACATTAAGAACTACATCTCCCTGATTTATTCATAGTAGATTTGCAAAAAATTCATTTGAATGAAGAATATTTTATTAATTGTTTTATTGTATTGCCAGGTTGGTTCGGCTCAAAAATTAAAAAAGTCTGACAAGGTAATTATAGAAAGTCTCAAATCAGAAATTGGTTTTCTTGCAAGCGACCGCCTTGAGGGAAGAAGAACCGGAAGCCGTGGAGAAAAACTGGCTTATGAATACCTGGCTAAAGAATTTAAAGATATTAATCTCGTGCCTAAAGGAGACAATAATACTTATTTACAGGCCTTTGAAATAAATGAAGGCAAAGAGGTTCTGCCCTTAACCCGTCTAATACTAAACGGAGATTCACTTTCACTTTATGAAGAATATTTTCCTTTTATTTTTAGTGCAGAGGGTTTTGTTAAAGCCAATGCTTCTCCAGCTCTTCTTGAAAAAGGAAGTCCATGGTTTTTGGATATTAAAGAAATGCTGGAAAAAAATGTCAATAATCCACACTTCGATCTTGAGGACGCAATAAAAAATAAATCTGTTGAGTTCGCAAAAAAAGGTGCGACAGCCATTATCATTTATAATAGTGATAAAAAAGATGATGCATTAAAATTTGAGGCAAAAGACAAAATAGAACCTGTAAGCGTACCCGTTGTATTTATTACAAACGATGCTGCTCAAAAATATTTAAGCGACCCCGCTGCTAACATTGAACTTGATGTAAATATTGCTATAGGAGATAAAAAAAAAGAAGGGCATAATGTTGCGGGTTTTATTGATAACGGCGCCGCTAATACGATAATTATTGGCGCCCATTACGATCATCTTGGGCTGGGGGAAGATCATAATTCGCTTTGGACAGGAGCACCTGCAATTCACAATGGTGCAGATGATAATGCCAGTGGGACGGCTTCTGTTATTGAGCTTGCGAAGTTGTTACAAAAATCAAAGCTTAAAAATAACAATTACCTTTTTATTTGTTTTTCGGGTGAAGAGCTTGGATTATATGGGTCAAAATATTTTACCGAGCATCCAACAATTAGCCTGGATGCAGTAAATTATATGATAAACTCAGACATGATAGGAAGGTTAAATGATACAACGCACAACCTTACCATTGGAGGATATGGGACATCTTCGTCGTGGGGGAAGGTAGTGGATCAGAAATCAAAAATCTTTAAAATAA
>JBDTMP010000242.1:0-2658 GCA_039934215.1 Ginsengibacter sp. | reverse complement strand
TTGTGGAAGGTTACAAAATTTTTCAGTTTTTCAATTTCAGGCGAAGTATTTCTTGCATAGTCGTTTATTCCCCAGTGATCGTATCGCGATGCTTCGCCAAGTATTAATATATAAATATGCCTGGAAGTATCTGTAGCATCTGTTTTTTTTGCACCAAACTTAAAATTTTTGGTAACTTCTTTATACCGCTCCATATTGTTCATTTCACTTTGTATAAGCCCAATGGCATCCCCCAGTCTGAAAGGGTAGAACGTGCGGTAGGTATTGCGGACCATTATACGGTATTCAGGAAGTTTGGTGCCACGTATAAAAGGCAAAATACCAAAGGAGATTAATCCAAATAGTGAAATAAAGAGACCTGTTTTCCAACTGATCTTCGAAGGTAATCTTGAAGATATTTTGAGAAATAGCCATCCGAAAAAAATAATTCCCGCAATGGCTAATACTATTTTCCAACCGAGTAATTCCATCAATTCTTCTTTATTCGTATCAAGCACAAGACCTACCATTTCTGCATTAACCTGTATATTCATATAGAACACAGAAAATAACATTATGGGTGTAAGTGAAACGATAACGGCAAGAATCCAATAGTATATTTTTAAATTCCTGCTAAAAAATACAACCGGGATAAACAGCAAAGCCTGTACGACAAAAATACCGCTGATAGCATAATTTAAAACTCTATTCTTAATAAAGAAAACGAGATCCGGCAACAAAATGAGTGCAGTAAGTAAAGTAATTAATAAATAATAATAAGCGAGCCGCTTAAAATTTAATTGTTTGTGGTCAAATAGCAAGAATCAGAAATTTATGGTTACGAAGTACATTGCGGGGTTTTTTAATAAAGGTGCAAACTTATGAAAATAATAAACTACCAAAAATGAGTTTTATTGTACGCAAGTAAATTTTGAATTAAAGTCTTAAGTAGAAACGATTTCAGCTAAGGTCAACTACTTCCTTAATCCTGTTTCACAGCTAAGTAATTTCTTTTAAATTACCAGGGAGGTGAAACATTGCAAATAATGTTCTAATTAATTTTTTGTGCAAAAAAATATCGGGTCTCCTTGCCAAAACCCATATTTAAAATTTTCTTCATCAGAAAATTCTGCGGTATAATCTTCTACGGTAACATCGAAGCCGGCTTCACGAAGCCGATCTCCATAATCCAAACCATAAAATCTCACATGTTCTTTTAATCCAAAAGCTTTTTCTCTTTCTGAAGGATCTGTAATTGATGTATCCTCATAAGTGACGTTTCTTTTTTTGTCATAAGGCACCTGCATTATACCCCAGCCTCCGTGCTTCATTATCCTGTGCAATTCTTTCATAGCCTTTCTGTCTTCTTCTATGTATTGAAAAACATGATTACAAATAATTACATCAAAAGTATTATCGGGTAATTTATTATTAAGAACGTCAAGATATTTTGTTCCCTTAGGATAAAGATGAGGATAGATATCAACCGGGTTATAATCCAGGTTTTTTTGAGCGCTCAAATGATTGAAAAAAGCGATCTCAGGGGCAATATGAAGAACTCTTAAAGGTTTGCTATAAATATCAGTTTTATTTTTAAAATACATTGACAGCAGGCGATGCCTCTCCAGCGATTCACATTTAGGGCACCATGCATTTTTTCTTTTAATATTCCCAAAAGGTGCAAAGGCTCTAAAGTGGCTCCCACAGCAGGCGCAGTACACCTTGTTTCCCCTGTATTTCCATCTCAGGAAAACAAGTCTTGCCTTGTTGGCTATTACAAAAAGAATTCCCAAAGACTCCTTTTGTTTCGTAGAAAGCATAACTAATAGTTGTGGGGGAAATTATTTAAAAGTTGTAAACGTTAGCAACGTGTGGATCAATTCTAAAGCAAAAATAATCCAAATGATAAAAAGAGCCAATTAAATTCCAAAGGGCCATTCACCATTTTTTTTTAATGAACTACTTTCTCATTTTTAAAGACACCTTCTCCGTAAAAAATTGCGGGCAAGAGAAATTCAATTTTTATGAGATGACTAACTTTTTAAAAATTAGATTTAGATTTTTCTTATTGATTTAGATTTTTTTAAAACGATTTATAAAATGCTTTTGTGGCTAAATTTAGCATCGCTTTATCTCCGCTGCTATCACCATAGCAATATACAGGCGAATAATTATTGAGATCATATTCTTTAATTATCCTGCTGGCTTTTTCATTATAGTTACAATTTATACCCGCGAGTTTTCCGGTAACTTTTCCATCAATAATTTCAAGTTGCGTCGCAATACATTTCAGGCCATGTTGGTTACACCAGCTTTTAATCCAGTTAGCAGCAGATGCAGAGACCACAACAATTTCATCACCATTTGCCTTATGCTCATGAATTTTTTGTATGGTTTTTTTATTTATGAGAAGCGGTAATTTTTTTTGAGTGAATGAATCGCAGATTTTTGAAAATTCAGTTTCAGTAACTCCCCTAAAAAACCAGGATAGCATTTTTTCTTTTGCCTTTTGGTGAGATATCATTTTCAATTTCATTGCAATAAGCCAGGGACAAAGTATTGCTAAGCCGGTATAAACACGGTATTTGCCATGACGAAATTTTATAAGTTCAATCATCGTATCCCTTGTGGTGATAGTTCCGTCAAAATCGAAAAATGCAATTCCCGGCATTGCTGTTA
>JBDTMP010000241.1:0-3102 GCA_039934215.1 Ginsengibacter sp. | reverse complement strand
GCGATTTATTTTCTATTACCGGTATTTCTATTTCTCATACATTTGATGCTGCCATCTTCCCGGAAATTATTAGAGAAAAGGTATCCTAAACAAACCCGTAAAGAATTTGATTTTGCTGCAATAATTACTGCACACCAGGATATAAAACTAATTCCACCTCTCGTTGATTCTTTTTTAAAACAAGACTATAAAAATTTTATTGTTTATGTAGTCGCTGATGATTGTGATATCAGTGGATTGCTTTATAACGATCAGAGAATAAAAATCCTAAAGCCTGAAGTTCCTTTTCATGCAAAAATAAAATCCATTCATTTTGCGGTAAAAAGCTTTGAAAGGAAGCATGATGCACTTATCATTTTCGATAGTGATAACCTCGTGCATCCCAAATATCTTTCTACACTCAATAGTTATTTTCAAAGAGGGTTTCGTGCTATTCAGACCCACATGCTTTCAAAAAATATTGATTCCACTTATTCAAAACTTGATTCCGTAGGACATATTTATCATACTTTCCTGGAGAGGCAAATTAAGATGGACCTTGGGCTCACATCAGCCATACTGGGGCTTGGAATTGCAATTGACCTTGATTTGTATAATGAAATAATGTATACCAATCAATTGGGAGGCTTCGATAAAAAACTCCAGGTGCAACTTGCGAAAAAACTTCCTACAATCGCTTTTGCAAAAGATGCGATAGTATATGATGAAAAAGTAGATGATGGCGATGCATTGGAAAAACAAAGAACACGCTGGATATTTACTTACTTCATTTATTTTAAAGACAGCCTGAAATTATTTGCAGATGGAATTGTAAAATTACATGCCGGCCGTTTGCTACTTGGTTTTAATATGTTAAGGCCGCCATTATTTCTTACGCTTGCTTTGGCATTGATAATGACAATTATTTCTTTTTTCGTAATGCCTGTCATTGGTATTGCCTGGCTTATTATTTTATTTCTATTTGCAATAAATTTTGTTCTGATTATTGCTACTCAAAGTACACAATCAGGAATGGTGAAAGCTTTAATTCATATGCCTAAAATGATATTAAGACAAAGTGCCTCTTTATTCAAATTAAAAAAAGCTAATAAAAGCTTTTTGAAAACCGAGCATCGTAAAATTATTTACATTGAAGACCTGCTAAAAAATGAGCCTGTTTAAATCAATTTATTATAATTGCAGTTCTGCGTTTCCGTTAGCATTTCTTAAAAGGCTTTATCCATCTACATGTTTATTGCCTTATCATCATATTGTGAGTGACGAAGATGTGTGGCATATAAAACATTTATACAATTACAAAAACGTTTCACAATTTAAAAATGACCTGGAGATTCTATTAAAGAATTTCAAACCAATTTCGGCGAGTGATTTAATTCAATACATCCAAACAAATAACCAACTGCCAAAAAATACGTTTCTTCTGAGTTTTGACGACGGCTTCAGGGAAGTAAACGATGTGATAGCGCCCTTGCTGGAAGCCAAAGGAGTGCCGGCCATATTTTTTATAAATCCTGCGTTTATTGATAATAAAAAACTTTTTTATCGTGGCAAAACAAGTTTGCTTATTCATGAATTATTAAAGAATAAAAAAAAACCTACAATGATTCATGAGATTGGAGATATTTTGAATACCCAAAAACATACAATTGAAGTATTTATTGGGATGCTAAAAAAATTAAATAATACTGATGAGGCATTAGTGAATGATTTAGCTCAAAAATTATCTTTATCCTTTGATGAATATCTCGTGCGACAGAAGCCTTTTCTTACAACTGAGCAATTGACTTCATTGGATAAAAGGGGATTTACAATCGGGGCGCATAGCTGGAGTCACCCATATTATGACAAAATTAGTTTTGAGGATCAACTGGAGGAAACTATAAGTTCCTGCAATTTTGTGAAAGAAAAAACGAAACAGCATAGTATTACTTTTTCATTTCCCTATTCTGATAATGCTGTGTCGCAGAATTTATTTGATGCTTTGCACAAAACAGAAATTGACCTCATGTTCGGAATTCAAAATCAAAAAGTGGAGTTGAATAATAATATGGTTCATCGGTTTAATGCGGAAAGGCCCGGAATCAGCCTGGATAAGCAATTAAAAGGAATAATGCTTTTTATGGCAATTCAAAAAAAAATGGGAAAACAAACGGTACTCAGAAAATAATTACTTCAATTTATCAAAATCGTATAAGTTTCCGTTTTCTCCAAGTACCATGCGTGGTCCTGGTTGGTACGAATTTCCGGAAAGGCTTTTCGTGGAGTCGTAACCGTTAATAGAAAGATTGCCAATATTTATCATTGTATAAAAAACACTTTCAGCCGAACTCACTTTCTTGTTAGAATTATTTTTAAGATTCTCCAGTTTAACGGGATATTTCTTTGCATATTCTTCATCCGTCCATATAAATAGAGGAACTTTTGCCGTCACAAGATTCGGATGATAAGAATGAAAATACAGATCGTCATTATTATCATTGAGATTTTCTCCATGGTCTGATACAAATAGAAAAGAACCGCTGGCGCCTGAAGAATTTATAATACCGGCAATCTCATTGAGAATGTGATCAGTGTATAAAATTGAATTGTCATATTCATTGATGATTTCATTTTTTGGAGGCCTCGTCATTAAAGAATGATTTCTATCTGACGTGGGAGCAAACTTCTGGAACTCTGGTGGATAGCGAAGCACATACCTCCAATGGCTACCTATTAAATGTATTATAAGGAAAATATCTTTTTTGGGATGTGAATTAATTACCGCTTTAATGCTTGGAATCACCGCAACATCATAAGTGCCTGTAAAGTTAGCCTCGTTCTCTCCATGACCGCAATACATTGCAGTATCTCCATCATTAAAATGCATACCAATATTACCCGTCAATCCATACTGCGATTGATTCGAAATCCATGCAGAATAATAGCCCGCTTCTTTAAAAGCTGCAAGTATAGATTTTTCTTTTTTATGGAGATCGTAATTAGGAGCATCTGCTCTTGTGATTAATTGAGGTACCGAAAAAATCGTCATCGTTCCGCCGGAGGCAACATTGTGGAAGGTTACAAAATTTTTCAGTTTTTCAATTTCAGGCGAAGTATTTCTTG
>JBDTMP010000240.1:0-2991 GCA_039934215.1 Ginsengibacter sp. | reverse complement strand
TGCATTCAGAAATAACCGGTACAAGGAATAAAATAAGCGCTCAAATAGCTGTGGGATTTTGATTATGGAAAATAAAAAAACTATTATATATGATAAATTAAGACCGGCAATACTTACATGTTGCATGGTGGCATCTTTATTAGTAGTGAGCATTACAGGAAAGTGCCAGGCTGAAACTCTTATAGTTATATGTAACCAGAATGGCGCCCCGGCTGCGATGAAACTTACTGAGCTAAAATCGGTAATGAAGGGTGAAAAGCAAAGATGGAATGGCGGGGAAAAAGTAAGCATAGCTCTTATGAAAACATCTACCGCAATTGGCAAAAATACTGCTGAGTTAATATACAATATGAGTGGCGACGCATTGCTAAAATACTGGCTTGGCCAGACTTACCAGGGAAGTGCGCATGCTCCCAAATTTTTTAATACTACTTCAGAGCTACAAAACTATGTTGCACAAAATTCCGGCGCTATCGGTGTTATTGATCAACCATTAGGTAATAATGAAATAAGAATTATTTCAATTGACGGGAAGACCCAGTTTAGTCTAACATTGAATCAATGATTTTACAAAAACTCTTAAAATACTATGGTATTTACCCTTAAATCAAAAATTTGGCTAACGGTATTTGCTATTGTAGTAATGTTCACTTTTTTTACTCTTTTTTATTTCCCCGCTCAGCAACGGCAACTATTACTAAAAAACTACAATACTGAAGTACAGAACCTTGCTAATACGGTTGCCTTAGGGGTAAAAATTGCACTTACTGAAGAGAATTTTGAAGGCGTGGAAACCGCTATGAAATTTGTAAAAGATGATTCCCGTCTTCTATTTGTAAGTGCGGTGCAATACGATACAGCATGGAGTGAAGATCATCTCAATTACCATACTCATAAAGCTATTTTTAAAACCTTTCCTGAAAACCAGCATCCCAAAGCTGATATACAATCAACCAATTCTATAATCGTCAAGCGGGGGGCATTCAATACCCACGTAATGTCAGGCGTGATATTACTCGCTTTTACTACTAAAGAAATAAATGAAAGTCAGAAAAAAATAAGGTTTACATCTTTAATAGTTAGCGGTATCGTTTTAATCATAGGTATACTAATGGGCTTGCTGCTTGCGAGAAAAGTTTCAGTTCCGGTGATGGCATTGCGTGATGCAGCAAACCGCATAGGTGAAGGGGACCTAAACCAGAAAGTAAAAATAACATCAGGTGATGAGATTGGACAATTAGGAAAGGCATTTAATAATATGGTGGATGACCTGCTAAAAGCCCGTAAAGCATTAGATGAAAATAACCAGCAACTTTCCGCAACAAATACCCGGTTAAATAATACTCTTCGCGAACTGAAATCTGCACAGGTCCAATTAATCCAATCTGAGAAAATGGCTTCACTTGGTGAGCTTACAGCAGGCATTGCCCACGAAATTCAAAACCCATTAAATTTTGTAAATAATTTTTCTGAAGTAAATACAGAATTGATTGATGAAATGAAAACTGAGCTCATTGCCGGCAATAATAAAGAAGCCATTACTATTGCCGAAAATATTAAAGAGAACCAGGATAAAATTACACATCATGGCAAACGGGCTGATGCAATCGTAAAAGGGATGTTGCATCATTCAAGGTCAAGCACGGGGCAGAAAGAGTTAACTGATATTAATACGCTCGCCGAGGAATACTTAAGGCTAAGCTATCATGGCCTGCGTGCCAAGGACAAAGCGTTTAATTCAAATTTCAAAACGGATTTTGATGAAAATCTTTCCTTACCGGAAGGAAAAATTAATATTATTTCCCAGGATATTGGCCGGGTACTTTTGAATCTGTACAATAATGCATTTTATTCTGTAATGGAAAAAAAGAATATTGCTGGACAGGAGCTACAAGACTATGAGCCAGTAGTTACAGTTATAACAAAGGCTATAACATTCCCTTCAGGCGGTTCTGGAGTAGAAATTAGAATCAAAGATAATGGCATGGGTATTTCCGAAAAAATAAAGGATAAAATGTACCAGCCTTTTTTTACAACCAAACCAACCGGACAGGGTACGGGCCTGGGATTGTCGTTAAGCTATGACATTATAAAAGCACATGGAGGCGAAATAAAAATAGAAACAAAGGAAGGAGAATATGCAGAATTCATTATTGAATTACCTTGCTGACTTTTCTAAGTAAACCATTGCACTTATTTGGAATTATGAGAGTAATGTTTTAAAATAAGTAATTTATAGACAATGATTTTGTCTGATAAAGATTGGTTTAAGTTATACCTTTTGAAAAAATAAAATCTTTGTTTAAAATTTATGGCACTGGAATCCATTCTTTCCTTTCTTCTTTTAAGATATTTTCGGAAAAATCTGCGCACTTTTTCGCCAGATCCTTTATGGGATAAAATTCTTACCTGGGCGCTATACGGAGTCGTTGTTCTATTCATACTGGATGTTACGCTGCCTACAGAAAAAGTAACCATGTGGATATGGCATCTGCTTTTGCTGGCAATCGTTTATATTTCTTTCAGTCTTCCTTTGTTCAGCGGGGTGCGCACTGTTATGATCGCGGTGCTGCCTTTAATTATAATGTCACTTGCAGGCGATATTATAAAATCTCTCAACCAGAGCCTTTATAAAAACATCGAAACCTATATCGATATTGCGTTCGCTATCGCAATCACATGGATGGTAGCAATGCTTATAAAATCAAATAAGCAAAATAAAGCGCTGGAAAAGGAAAGGAAAAGAACTCATGAAGAAGAAGAAAGAAGTAAATTTATAGCGGCTCAAAAAGTAGAACTTGAAATAATAGTGGCAGAGCGAACGGCCGAAATAACAAAACAGAAGGATGAGTTGCAGCATACTCTTACCGAGCTAAAAACCACACAAACACAGCTAATACATTCAGAGAAAATGGCCTCTTTAGGCGAACTCACTGCAGGTATAGCCCATGAAATTCAAAATCCTTTGAACTTTGTAAATAATTTTTCAGA
>JBDTMP010000239.1:0-7828 GCA_039934215.1 Ginsengibacter sp. | reverse complement strand
GTTGCGGATATTGGTGCAGGCACAGGTTATTATTCATTTAAAATTGCAGAAAAGGTGCCTCGCGGAAAAGTATACGCGGTGGAAATACAGGATGAGTTCATAAGGTATTTAAAAAACAGGAAAGAAGAATTGAATAATAAAAATGTTGAAATCATAAAAGGAACTATCCAATCACCAGGCTTGCCTGAAAACTCCATTGACCTTGCAATGATGGCGGATGTTTATCATGAACTTGAATATCCGCACGAAATGTTGCAATCCATAAGAAAATCTCTAAAGACAGGCGGGAAACTGTTACTGATTGAGTACCGGGGAGAAGATTCATCGCTATCTATAAAAGCGCTTCATAAAACAACTGTCGTGCAATTAAATAGAGAAATGGAAGCAAATGGCTACAAACTTTTTTATGATGGTGAGTTTTTGCCCATCCAACATTTTTTACTTTACGAAAAGAAATAGAGCCGGGAGTTCCTCTTTAAAAGAAAATGAAGTGCCATTAATCCGCACTTCCCTTTTCACCTATAAACCAATTTTCTTTATTTTTAAATAGCACATTAAAAGTTGTAAGAGAACCATAAATACGGGTTATATACTGCTGCAGGTTTACTTTTTCTTCATCACTTAAAATTTTATGCGCATTTATTTGTTGCTCCATTACTCTCACCCTGTCTCGAAGCATTACAATTTTATGAAAGAAAATGTCTATTGGAATTTCTTTTGCTTTTTGTGTTTTATCAGCTGGTTGCAGAAGCATTGTACCACCTTTCCAGCGATCACCAAGCGGAACAATTTCTGACGCATCGCTCCACAATCTTAATATCTTTAGCAGTGATTTTTCTACTTCACTAATTGTTTCTATTTCAACCGTTACATTTTCTGCGATAATTTCCTCAAGTTTAGGATCTGTTTTATCAATTTCCTTTATGCCATACGTGATGAACGAAATGATGTAAGTAGCAAAACGCACACCCACAATCACTCCTGGTCCGTATTGCATGTGCTGAAGCCTTGTACCAATACCTAAGGTCAATTGTTCCATTGATTTATTTTTTATGTTTCTTGTAAATTTAATTTAATAAGGGAGTATGAAATATTATGTAAACATATTTTTAATAAAAAAAATTTTTTTAAACCAGCACGCACATGTTACCACTTAAGAATCCTGTTTTATTATTAATTTAATTATAGCTTATTTTTAGACTTAAAAAAAATAGAAATGAAAATTCAATTCAGGCTGCTTTTATTGCTTTTATTATTTACTTCTTTTGCAATCGCTCAAACTGGCAAAACTGAATGGCACACCGCGGCAGGCGGAGGTTACAGTTATAAAACGGTTATTAGCGATCCGCTAAAGGCCCGCTTTTATACCTTGAAAAATGGTTTAACAGTAATATTAAGTGTAAATAAAAAAGAGCCCCGTATTCAATCATTGATTGCTGTACGATCAGGAAGCAACAGCGACCCGAGAGATCATACAGGGCTGGCTCATTATCTTGAGCATTTAATGTTTAAAGGCACTGATAAATATGGAACATTAAACTGGCGGAAGGAAGAGCCTTTCCTCAATAAGATTGATTTATTATATGAAAAATATAATCACACAACAGATACTGCAGCCCGTGCAGCTATTTATCGTGATATTGATAAGACAAGCGGAGAAGCCGCAAAATTTGCTATTGGAAATGAATACGATAAACTAATGTCCTCTATGGGCGCACAAGGGACCAATGCATCTACCTGGTATGAGTTTACAGTTTATACCGATGATATCCCTTCCAATGCAGTTGATAAATATCTAACAGTGCAGGCCGAACGCTTTAGAAATCCCGTGTTACGAATTTTTCATACTGAACTTGAAGCGGTGTATGAAGAAAAGAATATAAGTCTTGATTCTGATCCGGATAAAATAGATGAATTGATGTACGCCACATTATTCCCAACCAACAATTACGGACAGCAAACTACAATTGGAACCATTGATCATCTTAAAAATCCTTCATTAAAAGCGATAAGAGATTTTTATCATAAGAATTATGTTCCGAATAATATGGCAGTAATAATGACGGGGGATTTTAATCCAGATAACCTTGTGAAAAAAATAGATCAATATTTCAGCTACATGAAGCCGGGAAATATTTCAGACTATAATCCCTCGCCGGAAGCTCCAATAACACAACCGGTTTATAAAGATGTTTTTGGCCCTGATGCAGAAAGTGTTAACATGTCCTACCGCCTTCCCGGTGCAACTGATTTCAATTCTTTTGTAAAAATGACTGCTTTAAAAAGCATACTCAGCAACGGTAAAGCAGGGTTGATTGATATTGACCTGAATAAAAAACAACAGGTACTTAGTGCAAGAGCATTCGTGAGCAGTTATAATTTATATTCACTGTTTGAATTGACCGCAAGGCCGAAAGCTAACCAGTCTCTTGAAGAAGTAAAAGACCTTTTATTGGCGGAAATTACAAAATTGAAAGCTGGTGATTTTGATGAAAAGCTTATTAAGGCAGCATCGGTAAATTATAAATTAAATGAATTGCAGGGATTGGATAATAACCAAAACAGGGCCTACAATTTATTTGGAAGTTTTATTTTAGACAGAAACAAATCATGGCCACAAAAAATTCTGATTAGTGATGTAATTGGAAAATTAACTAAAGAAGATCTTGTAAAATTTGCGAATGAAAATCTTGCGAATAATTTCGCTTGTATTTACAAGAAAAAAGGTGAAGATAAAGATGTTGTAAAAGTAACCAAGCCGCCTATTACTCCGGTGGAAATGAATCGTGAGGCGCAATCTGATTTTTTAAAGCAGGTAGCCGCGATGCCTGCTACACCTGTGCAGCCACAGTGGCTCGATTATGATAAGGACATTCAAAAATCTAAAATTGGTGCTACACAATTGTTATATATTCAGAATAAAGACAATGATATTTTTCGCCAGAGCTATCGATTTGAAATGGGAAACTTCAATTCTAAAATGCTGTCGCTCGCCTCTCAATATCTCCAGTTTTTAGGAACTGATAAAAAGAATGCTGAAGAGATAAGCAAAGAATTTTATTACCTGGGTTGTAATTATAATATTAATGTAGGTGATGAGTTTACCACAATATTTCTTACCGGCTTGCAGGAAAATATGATTAAAGCTAACAATTTGCTTGAAGATCTTTTGGCAAATTGCAAACCGGATGAGGATGCGCTCGTTGCTTTAAAAGCCAGGATTCTGAAGGCCAGATCGGATAACAAGCTTAATAAGAGAGCTATTCTTGCAGGCTTGCGTTCTTATGCAATGTATGGCGAAAAAAATCCGTTCAATAACCAATTTACAAATGATGAATTGAATGCATTAAAAGCCTCCGACCTTGTAGATTTTTTGCATAGCCTGACTAAGTACAAACATGTTGCTATTTATTATGGTCCGCTCACACTGGCTAAGGCAACCGCCGCTATATCAAAAGTTCATGCATTACCTGCTAAATTTATTTCTTATCCCGGTTCCGATAAATTTGATAAAATAGAGCAAACAAAAAACACTGTCTTATTTGCCGACTATGATATGGTACAGGCAGAAATTGCCTGGGTAAGAAATACCATAAATTTTAATCCGGATAATGCCTCCACCGTTGAAGTGTTTAATGAATACTATGGCGGCAGTATGGGCTCAATTGTTTTTCAAACTCTTCGTGAGTCAAAAGCTTTGGCTTATAGCACCTATGCATTTTACTCTGTGCCAACCAGGGAAAATGATAAGTATGCGGTAATTGGTTATATAGGTACCCAGGCTGATAAGCTGGATGAAGCAATAGCTGGCATGAACGATCTTTTAACTAATGTGCCCGAATCACAAAAAGTTCTCGAAGTATCTAAAATGAGTATTAAAAACAGGTACCAGACTGAAAGATATACCCAGGATGCAGTTATATATCAATACCTGGCCGACCAGCGTTTGGGATTGAAGAAGGACTTAAGAAAAGATGTTTATCAGAATTTTGAAAAAATTAGTTTTAGTGATCTGCAAAAATTCGCTAATAATAATATTTCGAATAAGCCTTATACTTACTGCATTTTAGCTTCGGAGAAAAGAGTAAAACCGGAATCTCTTGAGAAATATGGTACAGTAAAAAAATTGAGTATGGAAGAAATTTTTGGATATTAGAGCTACAGATCATAAAAAACCGGAGGGAATAAACACTTCCGGTTTTTTTATTAATTTTTAAAATTTAAAACCCGATTAATATTTTATGAAAATACCTGCAAAGGCATAAATGAATATGGGTCTATTGAATGCTGCTTTTCCATTTCTAAATGTATTTCGCCTAACTCGAGTTCTATAAATGAAGAAGCTTCTCTGATTTCCCACAGGTACAATTTTTTATTTACTTCGTGTTGTTGAAATATTTCAGGGAGCATGGCCGGCAAAAGTCCATTCCAGCAGGCTATTTCAAGTTTTTCCTTTTCGGAAAGATGGTTGTAATTAAGGCCATCAGAGGTTTCAGAAAATTCCTGTAGCGAGAAACTCGTGCCTGTTACTAATAATATTTCCTGTTGTGTAAAAATTGTTTTCATAATTTTTTATTTTAAAAACATCTGATAATAAGACACCAAACTTTCGTAGTTGTAATAATGTTGCATCTAAATATTCTGTTAAATACTTTGACCATTTTATTTATGAAACAAATAATGGATTGTACTAAAATTACATTTTGGGGATCCGCATTACAACGGATAACGTAATTAAGTAAGCGTAAGATTTCAAGAGATGATTGGGGAAGTGTAGACGGATTAATGTGTGGGGATAAAAGTAAATAACATTTTTTTATTTTGCAAAGTATTCTGAAAAAATATTTAAGAGTATTCTTGTTTACTCTTTTGGCTAAAGAATAAATGATTTAATTCTGCTTTTATTTTTTTGGCTCTATCATATCCCAAAGATTTCCATAAAGGTCTTTGAATATAGCGACCGTTCCATAGTTCTCAACCACAGGTTCTCTTGTAAATAAAATTCCTTTTGCTTGCATATTTTTATAGTCTCTCCAAAAATCGTCTGTGTGAAGAACTAAGAAAACCCTGCCGCCTGTTTGATTACCGATGCTATCAAATTGCTTTTCGTCAGATGCTTTGGCAAGTAATAGACAACATCCATTAGAATATTTCGGGCCTACCAAGACCCATCGCTTTTTTTCATTTAAAGGTATATCGCTAATCAAATCGAAATCCAGTTTTTGGGTATAAAAAAGAATCGCTTCATCATAGTCTTTTACAATTAAGGCAACATGTGCGATTTGTCGTTTCATAATAAATTAAATTTTAAAAATAAAATCAATTATTTGTAAATTTTAAAAACAACACAAATTTTCATTCCGATAATTATCGTTTTGTAACAGCAACGGATAAAATATTATAAATAGAGCCTGGGATTATTTATTTTAATACAGGCTTTTATTTAACCGTTGCTGCCCAGCGATCCATTTTATTTTCTATCGTAGTTAAAGGCATACTGCCATCCTTCAATATTTCATCGTGAAAATCTGACAGCTTAAATTTATTGCCCAGCTCTTTTTCATATTTCGTTCGTAATTCTTGTATTTTTAAAGCGCCTATTTTATAACCCAATGCCTGCCCGCCTCCTGACATATATCTTTCTATTTCCGCAGTGGCTCCCTGCAGACTTATCTGCTCGTTGTCCATCATATATTTGATAGCATCTTCCCTGCTCATTCCCTTTGTATGTATAGCGACATCTACCACAAGTCTTACTGCACGGTGCATTTCATCGCCCAGAGCGCCCATGTATTGATAAGGGTCGGCGTATAAACCGAGTTCCTTGCCCAGGCTTTCACTATACAAAGCCCAGCCTTCTATATAAGCATTGGAAAATACATCGTGCTGCCGTATTGCGGGAAGTTCTTTGTTTTCACGCTGAAGACTTATCTGGTAATGATGTCCGGGAATCGCTTCATGAAGAAACAGGCTTTCCATGCCACTTGTAATATTAAATTTTGTTGCGTCAATTATCGGTACATAAAAAACTGCGGGCTTAATATTATCAGGCGAGGGATTGTATTCTGCACTTGCAGATTCCTGTCGAAATGCTTCAGTTTGTTTTATTTCAAAAGGAGTGTTGGGTGTTCGCCCAAATATCTCCTTTAAATGCGGTTCCATCGTTTGATGGATTTTTTCAAAGGCAGCCAGTACTTCCTTTGGCGTTTTAAACGGAGTAAATTTGGGATCGTTCTGCAGGTACGCAAAGAATGCTTTGAGATCTCCTTTAAAACCTACCTCATCTTTTACCTTTTCCATTTCATTTCTTATACGTGCCACTTCAGAAATGCCGATGGCATAGATTTCATCCGTTGTTTTATCAGTTGTTGTATTAAGTTTCACTTTTAATTTATAAAATTCAAGACCTCCTGGCAAACTACTGTATCCACTTGTAAGCCTTGCCTTTGGCAGGTATTCATTTTTAAGAAACTCAGCCATCTTATGATTCATGGGTACCACCTTTTCATTAATGGCTTTTACATAATCGGCGGTGAGTGTTTGTTTATCACTATCACTAAAGTTTGCAGGAAAATTATTTACAGGCCCGTAATATAAGTTCTGTTTTGGATCTGTAGTGACCATTGCTTCAAATTGCGGAATCATTTTTACGACAAGTGATTTTGGCAGTACAAAATTCTGTGCCATTCCTTTTTTGAAATACACGATGGCACTATCCATCCAGGTGTCAAACGCATCAACACGTGTAAGCCAGTTCCGGTAATCCTGTATAGTTTTAAAAGGCTGTGCGCTGGTACCACTTGCAAACTGGCCCATTACAAGATGCACTCCCCACATCTGGTCCGTTGGAATCAGGTTAAACTTGTAATCAAAATCATGTATGAGTAAGCCGGTATAATAATCAAGGAAATCATAACTTATCTTGTCATTTTCATTTAAATCTTCTCTTTTTATTTTGTGGAGAGAATCAAGTGTTCTGTTATAAAAATCTTTAATTTTCGCACGATAGCTATCTGTAAAATCGGGGTAGAATTTATCGTTGTGAGTTGTATCACCATTCCAGGTTGCTTCAATTGGAAAAAGATCCATGCGCCCGCTATAATAATTTTCCAGGATTTTCGATAATTCTTTATTATTCTCCACAGTATTATTTTGTTTATTAGAATTACAACTTAATAAAAGGACCATGCTCAGCAAAGCAGAAATATATTTATTCATTGGAATTATTTATGGTAAAAATTTAATGATCTGATCCGTAATTTAATTTATTTATTTAAAGTTGAATGTTCCTGGTATTTAATAGACGAAGTTTGTTTGTTAGCTGTCTCAATTCTATAGTAATTCTGAAGTTGCAAACATACAATCGCAGGCGTTGTTAGCGATATGTTATAACCGATATTTTTAGGAGGAATGCAACTGTTTACATTAAACTTTCTATCTTGATTAAGGTCAAAAGCTAAGTAATAAATTGGAGTATTGCATCTAAACAAATTAATAAAATTATTAACAATAGCAAACTCTTTGGTTATCGTATAAAGATTAAATTTGGTAAGAAAATTATTAAAAATATAAAAATGAAAAATATAAATATTATAAGCCTCATCGCTATTTTTTCAATAGGTTTATTCAACAGTGCCGGCGCACAAAGAAGGGCGGCACCAGGCGGAGAAAGAAATAATAGCCGGGCCACTATTTCCCAACCTCAGGTTGAGAGAGCCCCCCAAAGAACTTTTAATAATCCTGCGAGAACAGAGCGTGTTAATAATTCATCGCCACGTGTTGAAAGCAGAAATAATTCAGCACCAAGAATTGAAAGCAGAAATAATTC
>JBDTMP010000238.1:0-1703 GCA_039934215.1 Ginsengibacter sp. | reverse complement strand
GAATGATATTTATTTTACCGATTGATTCATCAAAATCTGTTTTAAAATCTGCATTAAAGTTTTTATCTTTTGCCCGCAAGCCATGATAACTTAATCGCGAATATTCATCGGCTAGTGTATTAATATCCGTTTGTTCTTTTTGGCCTGTGTTTGACAGTGAGTGCTGCAACATTCCTTTTACAATTGCATCGGCACGTTTGCCGTGGTGGTTTATTTTTTCAAGATTTTGTTTTACATCTAAAGCAACTGCTTTGGCTTCATTGATATTACCTTTATCTAACTCAACATTCATTTCACCAATCAATTCATTACTTACTTCCGAAAAATTATTCACGAAATTTAATGGGTTTTGAATTTCATGCGCAATACCTGCAGTGAGTTCGCCAAGGCTTGCCATTTTTTCAGATTGGATAAGTTGTGTCTGGGTCGATTTTAAATTAGTCAAAGTTTTTTCTAAGACTTTATTTGCTTTTTGTTTTTGACGGTTGTTGCGATAAAGTAATAATCCGATTAACAGAAATACTCCTAAGCCTGCCAGCATTGCAGATGTTCTGAACTTATTTTGTGTTTCCGTTCTTTCTTTTTCCAGTTCCTGTAAGCGTAACTGTTCGTTAAACCCGGCGATCTGCAATTCCTGGAGCTTTTTCTTTTCTATTCTATCAAGGCTGTCATTTAACAATGTTGCCAATCTTAAATAAGCAAAGGAACTATCTGTCATTTTATGATCTCCATAGAAATCTGAAATCATCCTGTAAGCAAGCACCTTTGATTTTTCTTTTCCAATGTTATTAAAAGCTACAAAAGCCTTTTTGGCATATAATAAACCTGAATCAGTTTTTTTAAACAATTGAAAGAGGCTGGCCAATTGAAGATAGGCGTCGCCGGTATGCGCCGGATTATTTTGCTTTTCACTTACTTCAACAGCTCTTTCATAATTTTTTCGTGCCAGGTCAATATTTCCAAGCTGCTGATATATGCCACCAATAGACGAATAAATCCCGCCTTCATATTTTCTTTCTTCAAATGGTATTGCTGAATAACATTTTAATGCTAGCTTTTCAAACGATAAGGCTGAATCTAACTTGTTAAGATTAAAGTACGCATCGCCAGCGTCTGCATATATGAAGGCAAGCAATAAGGAATCTTTAATGGACTCAGCATTTTTCTTTGCTTCAAAAAATTCGGTGATCTGCTTTTCATAATTGCCAGTATAGACATACAAATTGCCCAAACCAAGATGAGTATAGCCTAATAGTCTAACCCGGTATGATTGAGGTGTTTGCCCTTTTAATAAATGCCAGGTGTTGCTTTCGCTGGAGGGATCTTCTGTGATTTCTAAAGCCTTCATCAGCACCTTAAATGCCTGGGGATAATTTCCCATTTGGGCTAACGGGAAACAGGTAATCATTAACATCTCCGCCTCATTCAATTTCAATTTTAGCTTCCTGGCAAGGGAGATTCCTTTTTCACCATAATATACGGAACTATCCAGGTTTACATCGTCATAAAAACCTCCCAACTTATTGTAGGCATCCATTCGTACAGTATCATTTGCTGCATTCTTCAGAACCCTATGCAAATTTTCTAATTGTTTTTGCTGTGCCTGAATAAAAACTGGCAGCGAAAAAAGCAAGACTATTTTTAAATACTTCTTCATGCAATTAGTTTGTAATCGGTAGTTGAATGATAAATGTTGAACTCTC
>JBDTMP010000237.1:0-2244 GCA_039934215.1 Ginsengibacter sp. | reverse complement strand
AGCCATCTCTCGGGAATTTCATTATTGCTGGCGAATAAATAATCATTGTAGCTACAGGCAATTAATTTTTTGTTCGGAAGCTGCATCCACCATCTTCCTGTTTTTTTACTTTGAAGAAAAACGGTGTCGATTTCAGCGAAGGCCGTGTGATATTCGTTAAAACTTTGCCTGTCCTGGAGTTCAGCTTCCTGCTTGCTGCGGCTTTTGCCATCAATAAAATACCATATCATCTGGGCAATCTGGAGAGCAGTGAGATTTCTTTCATCACGTTCTGTGTTGTATCCATAAATACCGATCGAAGAGAGTACCGGGCTTAAGCCCGCATAACGCATAAGGTTACACGCTTCTTCGCCTGTAAATCCATTTGGACTGCAACTGCTTGCCGGGGCATCGCTGTGCTTGATCGCTGCGATATCAAAACTAAGCATGTGTGAATTCCTTATTACAGGCTCCATCTCTTCGAGGTGTTCTCTCGCAGTACCTGCACGATAACAATCAAAACGAAGCTTATCCATTGTTTCCAGCATGTGGGGATGTACAAAATAACTTTGAAAACCAATGTGATTATAATGCCTTATCACATTGGGTTCGCTGGTAAGCATCTCAAGCAAAAAATTTTCACTTCTGGCCTGCGATTCACTCATGAGATCAATAGTGGCGTCAATAACAGTTGCCTCAATAACCTGGTTGAGATCTTTGTAAGCATAATATTGGCCAAGCGTATTATCGTGAGAACCGCCCAGGATAATTATTGTTTTATTTAATTTTAATAATTCTTTCAGTACAATATTTATCGCCGCATAGCTATCAGAAATGGTAGAGCCGGTTTTTATATTTCCTATGTCTGCTATTGAAACATCCTCATGCCAGTTATGCAATTTATATAGCTGTGCCCTTACAGCATCAGCAGGGCATATTTTGGTAATAATATTTTCACCACGGAATTCATTTATTCCCACGATTACAATATCAACTTCATCTAATCGCGGAATTTCATTTTCATAAATCTTTATAAACTTCGCAAACTGCCTATCGTTATATCCCCTGTCATTATTTAAAACAGCAATGTTTATCGGTAGAAGGTATTCATGCAAATCATTCATTAATTTTTTTGAGCAAACCTAAAAGATTAAAGCCAAATAAAAACCCGGAAGTTTTACAAGATCTTTTATAAAACTTTAAATAAGTGTTCTGGCTTATTTTTGCAAAATGGATAATTTGAAGCAGGCAATAGAAAATTCCAGGACAGAAATAGAAAATTTTTCTTCGACCGGCAATGACCAGGCAGAAGTCTTTCGCATAAAATTTCTTGGTACCAAAGGGTTAGTAAAATCTTTAATGCCCGAAATGAAAAATGTGCCTGCAGAAAACAAGCGCGAGATGGGGCAGATTTTAAATGATCTGAAATTATTTGCAGAAAAAATATATGAAGAATTAAAAACAGTCAGCGGAAAGAAACAACCGACGAAAGAAAATACAATTGATCTTAGTTTGCCTGGCGATGCCTTGCCGCTGGGAAGCAGGCACCCGATAAGTATTGTAAAGAACAGGATCATTTCCATTTTTCAGCGATTGGGTTTTGCAGTTGCTGAAGGACCGGAAATTGAAGATGACTGGCACAACTTCACGGCGCTTAATTTACCTGAAAATCATCCGGCGAGAGATATGCAGGACACCTTTTATGTTTCACAAAATCCTGATTGGATGCTACGTACACACACGAGCAATGTACAAATACGGGAAATGGAAAAGGGAGTTTTGCCTATAAGAATTATTTGCCCCGGGCGTGTATATCGTAACGAAACTATAAGTGCAAGGGCGCATTGCTTTTTTCACCAGGTAGAGGGTTTATATATTGCGGAAGATGTTTCATTTGCTGATCTTAAGCAGACGCTATATTTCTTTGTACAGGAAATGTTTGGCAAAGAAATTAAAATCCGTTTTCGTCCTTCTTATTTTCCCTTTACAGAGCCAAGCGCAGAGATGGACATCACTTGCCTTATTTGTGGAGGCGAAGGTTGTAATGTATGCAAGCATACTGGCTGGGTCGAAATTTTAGGATGTGGAATGGTACATCCCAATGTGATGGAAAATTGTGGAATAGATAATAATAAATACTCAGGATTTGCATTTGGTATGGGCGTTGAAAGAATCACGATGCTCAAATACCAGATAAAAGATTTAAGGCTTTTTAGTGAAAATGATTTGAGATTTTTGAAACAGTTTACAAGTGCTGTGTAGTTA
>JBDTMP010000236.1:0-17452 GCA_039934215.1 Ginsengibacter sp. | reverse complement strand
TAATAGTGAATGGCTTAATGATCTTACGAGTGGGGCCTATAAGAATTATTATGAAAAACAATATGTTCAGCGGTAATCAGCAAAATTTCCGCATCCGGTTAAGTATTTTTTTCACCACACGTTCCGTCTATTTAGAAGTTTCCGCGCTTTGTGAGGAGAGAAAGTAATTATTTTTAGATCAAAATAAATGAAGCTCAAAAATCAAAATTGAAAGAATTGAATAATAAAGAAAGCAATAGCTCAGTGAAAGACTATAAGAATTATTCACTGATTAAAAATCAGGTAAGAAATCTGCTGTTCAAAAAGAGATTTTTAGCAAGGCTCAATCACAATCCCAAATCTTTTATTTTAAAACGAGGTGCGGCCGTTAAGCCTTTACAGGCAGATGACAAATTGCTCATCGAAAGATTAAAAAAATTTTATACTATATGTGACGCGAACTTTGAAGGCAACAAAGACTCAGTATGGTCGGGTATCTTCATGCGGTTACATGGCGAAATACATTCGGCTTTTGTTAATGCAGATGATAAAAAGATAACCGATATTCTTAGAAATCCGGGCGGTTATAATCTTTTTTATGGATTTGAAAATCTATCCAGGGACCTGCTTAAATCTAAAAGACTGGAAGATATTCTGGAACCGGAATTGACTATGGACAGCCTCATTTCGTTGTGTGAGGCGGTTGGGGTAGTACCGGTCGCAAATCCTGAGTCCCTAAAAATAAGGAAGGCGATAACTCCTGAAATTGCTATTCAATTTCTTGAAAAAGAATTTGGATTCGAACTTTCTTTTCCCAATCCTTTTGAGGGTGAATGCGGTCTTAAAACAAAAAAAGGAATTATTTCATACAGGGCAATACAAGCAATTTACCAGGCATGGAAAATTTCGCAAATTGTTAAGGACATACCAAGCCCAAAAGTTTTGGAAATTGGCGGAGGCCTTGGGCGAACCGCTTATTATTCCCGCCAGTTTGGAATCCGCGATTATACAATTGTGGATATTCCGATGAGTTCTCTTTCACAAGCAAATTTCCTGGGTCGTGTATTACCTCAAAATGATTTGTTCTTGCTGGGTGAGTCTATGCAAGACGGTGATACCAAATTAAAGCTCATTCATACAAATGAATTTTTTTCTTCTGGTAAAAAATATGACTTAATCGTGAACGTGGACTCTCTGACGGAATTAAATATTGAAGTAGCAAGACAATATATCAGAAAAATTGGTGAGGTTGGGGATATTTTTCTTTCTATAAATCATGAGAACAACTCTTTTACGGTTAACTCAATCTGCAAAGAAAATTCCAGGTTGCTTAAGTTGTATCGCCAGCCCTATTGGTTACGCCGTGGCTATGTCGAAGAATTATTTCAAAAAAATGATCACAATAATTGAAACAGAAAAATCCTTAAGTATTAATAATAAAAAATGTTTCTGCAATATTAGTTTTCTAACTTTTTCAAATTAAACCCTACAACATGAAAGGAATAATTCTCGCAGGTGGTTCCGGTACGAGGCTTTACCCGATTACTATGGGAATCAGTAAGCAGCTCATGCCGATCTATGACAAGCCAATGATTTATTATCCTCTTTCAACATTAATGCTTGCAGGAATCAGGGAAATTCTTATCATCACTACGCCGGAAGATCAGGTTCAATTTAAACGTTTGCTGGGTGATGGAAAACAATGGGGATGCAGCCTGCAATATGAAATACAGGAAAAGCCAAATGGACTTGCCCAGGCGTTTGTAATAGGAGAAAAATTTATAGGCAAAGATGGTGTGGCATTGGTATTAGGCGACAATATTTTTTATGGAAGTGGCTTTTCACAGCTCCTTCAAAAATCTGCAAATCCTGAAGGAGCCATTATTTTCGCTTACCCGGTAAGCGACCCTGAAAGATATGGTGTAGTTGAATTTAGTAAAGATCTTGTTGCTGTAAGTATCGAAGAAAAGCCTGCTGCTCCGAAATCAAATTATGCCGTTCCAGGGTTATATTTTTATGATAATACTGTTGTGAAAATTGCAAAAAATATTAAACCTTCGCCCCGTGGGGAATACGAAATTACAGATGTAAACAGGGAATATCTTTCAAATAAGATGCTGAAGGTAGCGGTGTTGAATCGGGGATTCGCCTGGCTGGATACAGGCACATTTGAATCGTTGCATGATGCATCAGAGTTTGTGAGAGTGATTGAAAAAAGACAAGGTTTTAAAATTGGCTGCCCTGAAGAGATTGCTTATCGTATGGGGTTTATCAACAGGAATGAATTAAATTATCTTGCAGAAAAATTTGCAAAGAGTGGTTATGGGGAATACCTGAAAGGGATTATCTTATAATAATGATATATTCAACTCATCTGCCCCCTTCATCCCCTCTCTTATTTTACTTTATATTTGCGCAATTTTTAAAAATATATTTGATACCTGGTTAATTTATATCAATTTTAATTTTTCATATCTTTTATGAAAGTTGTAATACTTGCAGGTGGTTTGGGAACAAGAATATCTGAAGAGTCACATCTGAGGCCAAAGCCAATGATTGAGATTGGGGGGAAACCCATTTTGTGGCATATTATGAAAAATTATTCCCATTTTGGTTTTAATGATTTCATAATCTGTTGTGGTTACAAAGGCCACTATATAAAAGAATATTTTTTGAATTATTTTTTATATAATTCCGATATAACTGTTGAGCTAAAAAACAATAAAGTAGATGTACATTTCGCCAATACCGAATCTTTCACTGTAACTCTTGTAGATACCGGGCTGCTCACCAACACCGCCGGAAGAATACAAAAAATTAAAAAATATGTGGAGAACGAAACATTTATGCTTACTTATGGAGATGGTGTTTCTGATGTAAATATTAATGAACTAATTGCTTTTCATAAATCCCACGGAAAATTAGTAACACTTACTTCAGTAGAATTTCCCGGAAGATTTGGAACCATTGAAACAGGCGTGGATTCTGTAGTAAACCGCTTTAAAGAAAAATCTAACGATAAAGACATCTGGATAAATGGCGGATATTTCGTGATGGAACCCGGCATATTTAATTACTTCAAAGAAAATATGGAAACGGTTCAATGGGAAAAAGAGCCATTGGAACAAATTGCAAAAGATCACCAGCTTGTTGCCTATAAACACCACGGTTTTTGGAAATGTATGGACGCTATGCGTGACAAAATTGAACTCGAACAATTATGGGAATCCGGCCAGGCAAAATGGAAAACCTGGTAATTTATTATTATGAAAATATTCGTAACGGGTCACAATGGATATATAGGGCCTCACTTGATTAGCTTGCTAAAAGAAGCAGGTCATTTTGTAACAGGCTGCGATATTAATTTATTTAATGAAGCTAAGATCGCAGAAGTTATACCACCGGATAATGAATTGCTTAAAGATATCAGAGACCTTACAGTTGATGATCTTAAAGGCCACGATTGTATAATGCATCTCGCTGCTATTTCTAATGATCCGATGGGCGATGTAAATCCTGAAATTACCTACAGTATAAATCGGCAAGGCTCTATAAATCTTGCAAAGCTTTCAAAGGCTGCCGGAGTTCAAAGATTTCTTTTTTCCAGCAGTTGCTCTATTTATGGAAAGGGAGTTAATAATGACCTCGATGAAACTGCGGCGGTAAATCCGCTAACTGCTTATGCAATTTCAAAAATTGATGTAGAAAAGCAACTGACTGAAATGGCCGATGAAAATTTTTGCCCGGTTTTTTTAAGAAACTCAACTGCGTATGGCTATTCTCCTATGTTTAGAATAGACCTGGTGGTGAATAATTTATTGGCTTGTGCGATTGCAAAAGGTGACATTCGTATTATGAGCGATGGGCAGCCCTGGCGACCCTTAATCCATTGCAGGGATATAGCAAGAGCCTTCGTAGAATTTGCTTCAGCTTCTCCGGAAAAAATAAATGCCAAAGCGATAAACATAGGGGCAAATGAAGAAAATTACCAGGTAAAAGATGTTGCTGATATCGTACAAAAATTAATTCCTTCAGCAAAAATTGTTTTTACAGGAGAAGTTGGAAACGACCCAAGAGATTACCGGGTAAATTTTGATCTTCTACACAGGATATTACCTGCCTTTAAACTCGAATATTCACTTCAATCGGGAATGGAGGATTTATTTGAAAAATTGAAATCAATACATTTCTCCGAAAAGGATTTTGATGGAGAACGCTTTACCAGGCTGAAACTTTTAAAAAAGCATCTTGATAAAATTCCTGCTTAAAAAAGATGACATTTAATTCCACCTTCATAAAAGGCCTTAATATTATTGACCTTAATTTATATAAAGATGATAGAGGCTGGCTTGCCCGCACATTTTGTAAAGAAGAATTTATAAAAGCAGGCCTGGATGCTGAATGGGTTCAAATGAATCATTCATACACAATGCAAAAAGGAACACTTAGAGGAATGCATTTTCAAAATCCACCATACAGCGAAATAAAATTAGTACGCTGCATTTCCGGTGCAGTATATGACGTAGCGATAGATGTGAGAAAAGAATCACTAACTTTCTTAAAATGGTTTGGGATAGAATTGAGTGCCGAAAATAAAAAAATGATTTATATACCTGAAGGATTTGCACATGGTTTTCTCACACTTACTGATAACTGTGAAATTATTTATCATCATACAAATTATTATACACCCGGTGCTGAAGGAGGAATACAATATAATGATCCCGCTGTAAATATAAAATGGCCGATGCCTGTTATAGAAATTTCGCTCAGAGATCAGTCCCATCCATATTTAACGGAAACTTTCAACGGAATATAATTATGCATTGCAGATTTTGCAAAACTGAATTACATCATTTATTTATTGACCTGGTAAATTCACCGGCGTCTAACTCATTCCTTTCCCGGGAGGAACTAAATAAACCTGAGATATTTTATCCCTTAAAAGTTTACACCTGTAACGATTGCTTTCTTGTTCAGATAGATGAATACAAACAATCAGACGAAATTTTTAATAATCAATACGTTTATTTTTCTTCTTACAGCACCAGTTGGCTTGAGCATGCCAGGAAGTATACAACTATGATGGTTGAACGATTTAATTATAATGAAGAATCTCTCGTGGTTGAAATTGCATCAAATGATGGATATCTACTTCAATATTTTAAACAAAAAAATATTCCTGTCTTGGGAATAGAACCAACAGAAAATACGGCAAAAGTTGCAAGGGATAAAGGGATTGAATCTATCCACAATTTTTTTGGGACCAACTTAGCGAAAGAGTTGAGCGCTAAAAATATCAAGGCAGACCTTTTATTAGGAAACAATGTATTAGCACATGTTCCTGATATACTAGATTTCGTTGGAGGAATGAAAATTGCTTTGAAGGAAAATGGTACGATTACCATGGAGTTTCCCCACCTGATGCAGCTTGTGGATAATAACCAGTTTGATACTATTTACCATGAGCACTTTTCTTATCTCTCATTTTATACGGTAAGTCGCATATTTGAATCGCAGGGTCTTGTAATGTTTGATGTAGAAGAAATCCCAACGCATGGCGGTTCATTAAGAATATTCGCTAAACACAAAGAAGATACTTCTAAAGAAATTTCACAAAACGTTGCAGCCTTACTTGCCAAAGAAAAAGGAAAAGGCATGACCAATCTTGCGTGGTACAGTAACTTCACGCAAAAGGCATTGAAAGTAAAACTCGACTTAACTTCTTTTCTTATAGAGCAAAAAAGGGAAAACAAAAAAGTCGCAGCCTATGGTGCGGCGGCAAAGGGAAACACACTTTTAAACTACTGTGGTATTAAAAATGACCTGGTAGATTATGTCGTTGATGCAAATCCTAATAAGCAAAATAAATTTTTACCCGCGAGTCACATACCGGTAAAGAATGAACAATTTTTAAAAAAGAATAAACCTGATTTTATTTTAATTCTCCCCTGGAATCTTAAAGAGGAGATAATTGACCAATTGAAATATGCAAAAGAATGGGATGCAAAATTTGTTGTCCCAATCCCGGAATTGCAAATTATTTAATTCTGATGAAAGTACTTGTAACAGGCGCTACCGGCTTTATTGGCAATCATGTGGTGAGGGAGTTATTAAAAAACAATTACCAGGTTACAGCGACTTCTTCCAATGAAAATAAAGCCAAAACTTTTTCATGGTTTAATGAAGTGAGTTATGTGGCATTCAATTTAGCAAAAGCAGACGGTAGCATTGATTTTTATAATTTTTTTAATTCCCCCGATGTAATTATTCATTTGGCATGGGAAGGCCTGCCAAATTATAGTTCTCTTTTTCATATAGAAGAAAATTTGTTCAGGCATTATACATTTTTAAAAAACCTGGTAAATAATGGTGCAAAAGATATAACGGTGACAGGTACGTGTTTTGAATATGGATTGCAGGAAGGCAAATTGAGCGAAGAATTACCTGCTTTACCTGCTAACCCCTATGCTATAGCTAAAGATACCTTAAGGAAGTTTTTGGAACAACTACAAATGCAGATTCCTTTCCATCTTAAGTGGGCAAGATTGTTTTATATGTATGGAGACGGTCAGAATCCAAACGCAATACTTTCTCAGCTGAACAAGGCGCTGATTGAAAATGCCACCGAATTTAATATGAGTGCAGGGGATCAGGAAAGAGATTATCTCCCCGTAGAAAAGGTAGCTGAGTATCTTGTAAAAATTGCTATACAAGAAAACGTGGAAGGAATTATAAATTGCTGCAGCGGCATTCCGATTACCATTAATAAACTCGTAGAAGATTTTCTTGAAAAAAAAGGCCAGGCGATAAAACTAAACAAGGGCTTTTATTCTTATCCCACCCATGAGCCAATACATTTTTGGGGAGATGATTTAAAGCTTAAAAGTATTATTTAATTTAGTCTTGCTCTGTTCACTCACCACTCCTATCTTTTAAAATTATCCCGGGCCAGAGGGTCAATTCTGTCGACCAATCATATCCTGGCAGACCTGAAATAGTATTTTTTTGAATTTTTACGTCATGTATTACACCGGGAAGTTGTGCAATAAAACGAACCAAGCTACCTGCGCCTTTGATTGTATTTCCGGTAAATGTTATATTAGACGTACCCCAATCGTGAATAGACACTGATGGGTATAAGCCAGCAAGTACCGATTCACCCACATTTGTAAATGTATTATGTGTGGCGGTATAGTAGCCTCCCGAATTGCTATGTGTAATTGCACCCTCACTATGACCTCCTATAGAACTTGAAATTTGGTTTGTATTTTCAAAAATGTTATTAGAAAGATAAGAATGAATTTCACTCTCACTCCAGGTTACTTTGTCAGCTGAAGTATGAAATGCGCTTCCATTTATGTTATAGAAAGTACAATTTCTGATATCAGCATTATGGCCAACAATGGTTTCCCCCGGGCTGTTTATAAATTCACAAGACCGATACTCAGTAGTGTTTTTCGTTACCGCTATGATCGTCGCATTAAGTAACCATGAATGGGATCCGGTATTTTTATCCCTGTTTCCATCAAAGGTTAAATTATTAAAACTACAACCCAGGTACGGCGGCAAGTCATTACCTACAATCCAAAAGAAATTTATATTTTTAAATAAGCTCGTTCCTGCAGGGTAAGTTCCTCTTTCATCTTCAGTTTTACCTAATGGATTATTAAGAAAAAGAGTATCTCCGCTTATCTTTAATACAAAATTTATCTGAGTATTATTGTTATGTGTCTGACCAAGAGTTACAAAAAATCTATCTCCCTCTATAATACCACTATGGTTATTCAGTATAAGATAATTTGAAAATTTATCAGCAGGTTCTTTTAAAGTATACGTAATTTGATCTTCTCTTCTTAAAGTAGCAGGACCTTGAAAATTAAGTGTTTTATAAACTATAGGCGTGTGGCTGAAAATATATGTTTTTGGCGCGAAAACGATTGTTGAATTACTAGGAACGCTATCATATACTGCCTTAAAAGTCTCATAATCATTCATGCCTTGCTGCCTGAAATCTTCTATATAATATAGTATTTTAGCATTCAGCAGATCTGTCTTTTTACAAGAGATGAATAAGCAAATAGCAAATAGCAAATAACTTTTTTTCACTTTTTTTTGTTTAAAATAAATAATACTATAAAGAATTGCAACAAAAGAATTGAAATAAAATAAAATGAGAATATCTATTGCCGTTTCTTCTGTCCCCTGATGATATCCGCAACTACAAATTCAGGTCATATCAAGATTAGTATAAGCAAAATATTATAACTTCACACGCAATTTTTAACGTCCCTAATTTAACAAGGAAAACATATAAACGAAGAAATCAATGAAAATAGCAGGAATCGTTTTATTCGTTTTAATCACTTCGCTTTTTTGTTCTACCGAGGCACATGCACAAATAAATTTATTCAATGCAAATGACTTAAGTATTATTAATATAGATAATTACAGCGACGATGATATTGCCGCTTTGCTTAATCAGGCAGTTGAATCCGGGCTTTCAGAATCTCAATTATTTAAAATAGTAGCCGAAAAGGGATTGCCATCCACTGAAATTACCAAGTTGCGTAACAGGCTGCAATTTATTAATAAACTTAAAAAGCCAGTTCAAAGTAATGTTACTGACTACGCAGCGAAAGATACGGGAGCACGCTATGAGTACGATACCTCGGCATCAAATATCCCCATACAAAAATTTAAAAATGACCAAACTATTTTTGGATCAGAGCTTTTTACCAGCAACAGTTTGGTATTTGAACCTAATTTACGTATTCCGGCTCCTGCCGGTTATATATTAGGACCAGATGATGAAATTATTATTTCTGTTTATGGATATAGTGAAAAAAGATATAATGTCAGGGTGAATGAGGAGGGAGAAATTTACATTCCTAATGTGGGTCCTTTGTTTGTAAGCGGGCTAACACTGGAGAAAGCAGGAGAAAAAATAAAATCTAAGCTGGCTGCTACTATTTACAGAGCTATAAATTCCGGCCAAACCAAAGTTCAAATTTCTCTTGGAAAAATAAGAAGTATTCGTGTAACCGTCATCGGCCAGGCAAAAAAGCCAGGAAATTTTACCGTTTCTTCTTTAACGACACTTTACAATATTCTTTTTATATGCGGTGGCCCTACGCCTATGGGAAGTTATCGCGAAATAGAAATTATCCGGGGCAACGATGAAAAGAGAACCGCCGACCTTTATGATTTTTTAGTTAACGGAAATCAAAAGGACAATATTCTTCTCCAGGAAGGAGATGTAATAAGAATACCTTATTATAAAAACCGTGTAACGCTATCCGGCAATGTAAAACGGGAAGGCAAATTTGAGATGCTTGACTCGGAAACATTTAATAGCCTTCTTAAATTCAGCGGAGGGTTTACTGATAATGCATATAGAGGTGCAATAACCGTCATTAGAATTACTGATACTGAAAAAAAGATTATTGACCTGGCAGCATCTGAGTACAATATTTTCAAGATAAATGGAAGCGATGAATATATAGTAGGAAAACTCCAGGATGAAATAGGCAACCGGATTGTTATTTCAGGTTCGGTGCTCAGGCCTGGCCCTTATCAGTTAACGCCGGGGCTTACTTTAAAAAATCTTATTGAAAAAGCCGGCGGTCTAACAGTAGATGCCTACACTAAAAGAGTCTCTATTTTTAGATATTTCGAAAATAAAATGCCTACAATAGTTTCTTTAGACCTTGATTCTGTTTTGGAATACAACCAGGATGTTCTTTTAAAAAAGGATGATTCCCTCTCTGTTCATTCCATTTTTGAATTTAATGACAAAAGTTATGTGTCGGTTGAGGGAAATGTAAGAAAGCCAGGAACCGTTGGATGGCGGGAAAACTTATCTCTGCAGGATCTGCTGCTTTCTGTAGGAGGATTAACAGAATCGGGCGATTCAACTAATATAGAAATTTCAAGAAGGATAAAAAATGCAAATGTTGGAAAAGCTAATCATACCGAAAGCCAGGTTTTTAATATTAATCTTAAAAATGAAAATGAATTATTAAGAAAGGTATTTCTTCAGCCCTTTGATATGATAATTGTTAAAACCCTGCCGGGCTATACTGAACAAAGAAGTGTTTTGGTTTTAGGAGAAGTAAAAAGCCCGGGGCGTTATGGTTTACAAAATAGTGGCGACAGGATTAGTGATGTCCTGGAAAGAGCAGGAGGATTTAAAGCATCAGCTGATAGTACGTCAATCACCATCCGAAGAAATATAAAATTTAACTTAACTCTCCAGGAAAGGGAAAAACTTTTTCAACGGGTTTTAAATATAAATTCTGATAGCCTTTCTCAGAATGCAAGGTTGAAGGATGAATTATATAAAACCTATGATTTAATAAGTGTTGATCTTGCAACTGCTTTATCTAACCCTAACAACTCTGAAAATCTTACACTTGAGGAAGGAGATATATTAACGGTTAATAGAAATACTAACCTCGTAAAAATATCCGGAGAGGTTTATTACCCGACTATAACACCATACAAGCCAAATAAAAATCTTAAATATTATATTCAACAAGCAGGAAACTTTACGCCTTTTGCACGTAAAACCGGTGCTTTGGTTATTCATCCTGACGGCAAAGCAGAATCAGTAAAACATTTTTTATGGTTTAAATCCTATCCATCCGTTTCACCCCGTTCAGAAATTTTTGTTCCTCAAAAACTTAAAAGCAACCGCGCAAGAATTGGTGCCGGAGAGTGGGCCCTTATTGTATCTGCATTGGGTATTGTTGCGAATGTGTTTATAACTGCCACAAAATAAATTAATATTATTATGGCTTTAGAAGAAAAAGACAATACTGAAAATTCCAGTAAGAATAACCTAAATACTTTTGTCAGCCTAAATGCAATGTTCAAAGAACTTATTAAAATTTGGTGGTTATTTCTAATAGTTGGTTTGATTGCCGGGGTTTTTGGAGTTTTTTATGCAAGTAAAAAAAGGCCATCTTATAAAAGCCGCTTAACATTTGCTTTAGATGATGGGGATGGAAGAGGCATTGGAAATTTTCTTAACCTGGCCTCCCAATTTGGAATAAGTGTAGGCGGCGCCAAAGATATATTCGCGGGCGATAACATTATTGATATTATGAAAAGCCGGCGCATGATAGAACGTGTACTACTTTCTATAGATACTTTTAATAATAAGCCAACTACTCTTATTGAATATTTTTTGGATATAACCGATAAACGAGAATCAAATCAAAAATTTAAAGATGTCCATTTTCCGCCTGGCCATTCTAAATCCAATTTTACTTACCTGCAGGACAGTATACTTTATATAACCTACCTTGATTTTGCCAATAAATATTTGGAGGCCCAAAGACCCGATAAAAAATTAAGTATCTATGAGGTAAACATTACGAGCCTTAGTGAAAAATTTACAAAAATTTTTACCGATAGGCTGGTACTTGAAACTAATAGTTTTTACATAGAAATAAGAACCAAAAAAGCAAAAGAAACTTTGGATATACTTGAAGCTCGGGTAGGAGCGATGAAAGGCAACCTTAATTCAAGTATAACAAATAGGGCTACGGTGCAGGATGTAAATATTAACCCGGCATTTTCCGCTGCGCAGGTGCCCGTTATGAAACAGCAGGCAAATATCCAGGTGTACAGTAGCGCATATACTGAATTGTTTAAAAACCTGGAATTAGCCCGTTTTCAATATCTCAATGAGATCCCGTTAATGCAAATAATTGATCCTGCTGATTACCCTATGGAAAAAATAAAACTCGGCAAATTAAAAACCGGGATTATATTTTCTATTGTTGCATGTTTATTATTAATTTTTATTTTTTGGTTTAAAAGAATCGTAAAACTTAGCAACCTAAAAACTTCAAAATAATTTTTTAATTACATTTCCAATTTTCAATATTTTTTTAAATGAAGATATTAATACCTGTGTTAGGATTTGGTCAATTCGGCGGGTATAGGGTATTATCTAAATTAGCGGATGAATTAATAAAGCTGGGACATGATGTAATATTTATTAACCTTGATTCAAGTACTAAACCTTATTTTCCAACACTTGCTAAAATTTTATGGGTAGATAAAAATGGAAAATTAAATGCGCATAATAATGATAATGCCAAAAAAACTACTGGATTTTCTCATCAAAAACTTTTGACAAAGGCATTTCAAAAATTAGATCCAAAATCCTATGATATAATTATTGCCAATCATTCATTAACAACCATTCCCATTAAAATAGCAGGGCTAACACATAAAACCTTGTATTACGTACAGGCTTATGAACCTGAGTATTTTCATTCAAAGCCAGGATTTAAAAATAAGATTCTTGAAATGCTTTCCGCTTTCAGTTATAAAATGAATTTATTTACTGTTGTAAACGCTGAGATTTATCTGAATTTTAAAGAATTAAAAGCTTCAAGAGTCCTATACCCCGGCGTTGATTTTAGTAAATTCTATCCTTCTTTAACAAAAGAGATTAAAAAAGGAGACGAAATTATCATTGGGACAATCGGCAGGTTGGAACCACAAAAAGGAACGCATTATGTGCTGGAGGCATACGGCATACTAAAGAAGAAATATCCCGGTATCAGATTACATATAGCTTTTGGAAATAGCGATGATTTTCTGGATTATGAGGATGTATATTGTTTCCAGCCACACGGCGACCAGGCTCTAGGTGAATTTTATAGGTCACTTGATTTTTATTTCTGCGCAGGATTCGCACAGTTAGGAGGGTTTCATTATCCGGTTGTAGAAGCGATGAGCTGCGGAGTTTCAGTTATAACTACTCGATATTATCCTGCTAATAATGATAATGCATTTTTAGTAGAGCCGAAGAGTGTCGAAGGTTTAGTAAATGGTTTTGAAATGGCTTACAATAATATTGAATTAAGATGGCAAAAAATACAGCAGGCAATAAAGGATGTTCAACAATTTGATTGGGGAGCAGTTGGGAAAATGTTAAATGAATATATACTGGAATTAGAAGAAAATATAAATATGCAATAAGGAATATTGGAATAATAAACTTTACAAGGGATTTTATTAATGCTTATATATTATATATATTTTATTTGCCTTTCTGTTTTGGCGGTCGAATATGAACTGAACCCATTTAAAAGTAAAGGTCTCCTTATATTTATTGGTATCTCATTGGCTTTAATGGCAGGATTGAGAGGTGATCAAGTATCAAGAGATTACTTGCTTTATCAATATGCTTTTGATAACATTCGTGATTTTATTCCTGATGAAGCAGGCGGATATTTTAGTGTTTATGAGCCAGGATTTATTGGTGTGGTAATTTTACTCAAATTTTTTTTTATACATAATTATGGTGTCGCAATTATGCTATTTTTTGCATGCGCAAGCGTAGCCATGAAGATTTTTGTTTTTGACAGGTTCTCTATTAATCCATATCTGATTATATTACTTTATTTTTCGCATTATTTTTTTCTTCATGAGATGACGCAAATCCGGATTGGGTTTGCTGCTGCCATTTTTCTTATTTCACTTATTTTTTATTTTAAAAATAATTACAAAACTTTTGTGGGATTGATCTTGATGGCAACCATGTTTCACTATTCTGCTTTAGTTTATTTAATAGTGCTCTTTATTAAGAAAGAAAATTTCAATTGGTATATTTATTCTTTCCTGCTAATAATATCTTTCGTTCTGGGATTTATGAAGTTTCCTCTTTTTACTTTGGTAGGCAATTTATTTTCAATCAGCGGTAATTCCGGTAAAATAGCAAACTATAGTAAACTTATTGAATACGGCCTGAGCGACGATGTAAAGGTTTTTAATATAATTAACCTGACTAAGATATGTTGTTCAATTTACTTAATGTACCTGGTACCTAAGCATGAATTTCTAAAAGATCAAAAATTGATTTTTTTTCTAAAATGCAATATCATTTCAATTTTTACGCTTTCTTTATTTTCAGGAGTGCCATTGGTAGCGTTTCGATTAAGTGATCTTTTTTCTGTTGTTACAGTTTTTAATTTTGCTTACCTGGCAAAATATTTACCTTTTTTAAGATTTAATATTTGGTTTGTAATACTTATTGCAGGAATTCTGTTTTACTCAAATATCATTTATGGAGGCCTGCTTGGGCCTTATGAAATACTAAAATTAAAATAATAGTATATTGTCTGATTGTCAAATTAACAGGTAAATCAGTGGCTTAAACATAAATAATTTTTAGTTCGAGGCCGGTTATTCCAAAAAACTATTTTTCCTGAATAGATAGTAGGCGTTTAAAGATTGAATAAATCTAAATTATAATTTAAATGTGATGATTGATATAGTAATAGTAAACTGGAATAGCGGTGATTATATCTTCAAATGCTTACAATCTGTTTTTTCAAAACCGAATGAAAAAATAATCAGCAAAGTTTTTATCATTGATAATTGTTCATGTGATCAATCACTTGAAAAAATTAGCTGGCATAAAAAATTAGTTATCATAAAAAATACAGAAAACAAGGGCTTTTCAAAAGCGTGTAACCAGGGATTCAAATTATGCACATCACCTTACATATTGCTGCTCAATCCTGATACGCAACTCTTTGACTCAACTCTCCCGGACTGTATTTCGTTTATGGATACCCACCCTAACATAGATATTCTGGGATGCCAGCTTCTTGATGATAAGATGAATGTTTCTCTAAGTTGCGCCAGGTTTCCTACTCCGTTACGTTTTTTTTACGATGCAGCAGGTTTATCAAAAATCGCTCCCCGGATTTTTACTCCCGCGTTATTGATGGCCGATTGGGATCATAAAACCAATAGGTATGTCGACCAGGTAATGGGCGCTTTTATGTTTATGCACAATTCAATCTTTGAAAAACTTGGATATTTTGATGAGCGGTTTTTTGTATACTGCGAAGAACTTGATTTTTCTAAAAGATTAGCAGAATATGGGGGGAAATCTTACTTTAATTCTAATATTTCAGCACTACATAGCGGGCAAGGAACTACTCATTCAGTAAAAGCATTCAGGCTTTTTTTAAATTTGCGGAGCAAATTACAATATTGTAAAAAACATTTTAATTATGCCGGGTACGGGTTTGTATGGTTTTGCATTTGTATTATAGAGCCTTTTACGAGAACTTTTTTTTTATTATTGAAAGGAAATTTTAAAGAAGCTAAACAAACTATTAAAGGGTATAAATTATTGATCAGAGATTAGTTTTAGCAGCAATTGAAAACATTTTCCAGAAGGTCTTTAGCAGTACATTTGCCTTTTCATACAAAATTCAAATCTGCTTTTAAATAGGTTATCTATCAAAGACTTTTTATACTAATATTTCAAATGCAGAACCTGGCGATGTCAACAATTTTCAATGAATATTCCTAAAATAATTCAACTTCCTAAAATAGCAGATCCAAGAGGAAATCTCACTTTTTTGCAATCTCCGGATCAGTTGCCTTTTGAGATACAACGTGTATTTTGGACTTATGATGTTCCGGGAGGAGAACACAGAGGCGGGCATGCCTATTTTAAACAACATGAACTTATTATCGCTTTAAGCGGAAGCTTCGACGTTGTAATTACAAATCAAAACGGGCAAAAAGAAATTTTCAGTCTGAACCGTTCTTATTACGGTTTGTTTGTTCCTGCAAAAACATGGAGACATATGGAGAATTTTTCAACAAATTCCCTTGGCTTACATCTTTCCAGCATGCAGTTCGATCCTTCTGATTACATAAGAGATTATGAGATTTATAAAAAAATGAATAATGAATAAATCATCCGTTTTTGATTGTGCTCTTTTTCATTTGCCGAAGGTGGGCGATAGAAACGGAAATATAACACCGGTAAACAACAGATCAGAAATTCCTTTTGATGTTAAAAGGTTATTTTACCTATACGATATTCCCGGCGGCGAATCAAGGGGTGCTCACGCACATAAAACATGCAATCAGTTTTTAATTGCAGCAAGCGGTTCTTTTGAAGTTTTAATGGATGATGGCGTCGTAAAAAAACAAGTTCAATTAAACAGGCCAAATATGGGACTTTACATTCCTGCAGGTATTTGGGCCTTCGAAGTTAATTTTTCTTCCGGGAGCATTTGCCTGGTATTAGCTTCGGAAAAATATTCTGCGGGAGATTACATAAGAGATTACAAGGAATTTATGGATTTTAAATCTATTTAAAGCAATGAGGGTATTAGTTACTAGTATTGGTTCAACTCCTTCTATAGGTGTTGTAAAATTTATTAAAGCAATCAAAAAAAATATAGAGATTTTTGGAACAGACATTAATTATAATGACAGGATTGCAGGGTCATCTCTTGTAGATTATTTTTTTAAAGTTCCTCTCAATACAGATCCTGGTTATTTAGCTGACATCTTAAAAATAGTAAAAGAAAAAAAGATACAAATCTTAATACCTATACACGATTATGAAATAGAAGTATTAAGTAATGAAGCAGAAAAATTCAAACAGTTAGGTTGTACTATAATCGTGTCAGATTATTCAACTGTCAAATCCGTAAATGATAAATATGCTTTTGCACAGCTTTTAGAAAGTGCAAATATTTTAACTCCTGAAACTTATTCTATTAAGCAATGGAAAGAAAGGAATTTTAGTGAAACAAACTGCTGGATATTAAAGCCACTGCGTGGCGTAAGCAGCAGGGGAATACATAAAGGGAATACAAACGAAATAAAATTTTTATTAAAAAAAAGCCATTTTAATGATAACAATTATTTGATTCAACATCTTATTTCAGGTAAAGAATATACCGTAGACGTTTTCGTCAAAAACAAAAAATCATATTGCATTGTCCCGCGGGTAAGAGATGAGATCAGGGAAGGTATCTGTTACAAATCATACACTGTTGCCAATGAGAAGTTCTATGAACCTGTAAATAACATTATCGCTCTTTATGATTTTTATGGGCCAATAAATATTCAATTCATAGAATCATCAGATAATAAAATCTATTGTATAGAATGTAACCCCCGTTTTGGTGCAAGTAGTGTTACTACATTATATGCCGGCATAAATCTATTTCAATTCATCTTAGATGATTTCGAAAACAGGCAACTTTCTTTTATTAATAATTATAAAAGTATTTATATGACTCGTTACTGGGAGGAAATAATTTATGAGAACTAATACTGCGGTAATATTTGACCTGGACGATACATTGATTGATACACAAAAACGGCATTTCAACATAGTAAAAGATTTTTTAAAGGAAGTTGGGAAGTCGTTGGATTTTGAAGAATATTTGAATATTCGTAAAAAAAATAATTGGCCAAATTCCGGGATTATTAAAAAAGTATGTCCCTTAAAAGTCGATGACTTTTCTTCATTTTGGAGGCTCAACATAGAAAACATGAAATATCTTAAGCATGATATTGAAATTGTTGATACCGCACTGTTGAACGAGCTAAAAACTAAGAGGCCCTGCGATTTTATTTTACTTTCACTAAGAAGTAATCCCGCTTCTGCAGAAGAACAATTTAA
>JBDTMP010000235.1:0-15021 GCA_039934215.1 Ginsengibacter sp. | reverse complement strand
TTGATGCTTTGGAGAAATTAGACTACCCGGTCGTGATGGGTTCGGTTCTTTTCGCGGCAACGATTTTCGTATTTGTAAACATTGCGGCTGATGTACTTTATGGCATCATTGATCCGAGGATAACCCCTAACCGTTAAGTCCTACCCGGAGAAACAGGACTGATCACAATTTTTAAAAACGCCGTCCATGGCTTTGTTCGCCTTTAGGGGTTCGGGGTGAGGATAGGGGCTTTTACCTTATCACAACTTCTTTAATTACTTTCTCTCCCAAAGCTTCATTTACTCTTTCAATTATTTTTTCTTTTTGATATAACAATTCATTTTTCAGAGGAGCTACCGTAGATGATATAAATAGAGTGGAATTGATGATCTCGATTTTGTCAGTGTAGCGGGCAATTGTTTTCCCCATTATCCGTTCCCAGGCTTCTTCTATTTGTAGTGCCTGCACCCCGCCTTTCAGTTTGCTCTTTTTAAGAAATTCTTTTAATGCATCTCCAATTGTAAATTCCGCCATGATTTAAAGATACTAATAAAAGCATTTTAGAAGTCTTGTCTGTCTTTTAAAAAAGATGATTGAATTTTCCCGATAGGTTTAATATCCACATTCCTGATTTTTTAAAATTGATTTTTGCCGTAAGTAAAAAAATAAGAGAAGAACGCAAACGAGATCAAACAAATTCAGGTTAATTGTATTATCTGAACCATCCCGTCAAATTCAGAAAGAGCGGCTTCCAGTCTTTCCCGGTGCGTATCGGTAATAAAAACCTGCCCGTTATTTTTTTTACAAACATATTCAAGCAAATTTTTCATGCGCACTTCATCCAGCTTTTCAAATACATCATCCAGCAAAAGAAGAGGCGGCAATTTATTTATGGTAAGTAATAATTCAAATTCAGCAAGCTTGCATGCAAATAATAAGCTCTTGCGTTGGCCTTGCGAGGCGGTTGTTCTAAAAACATTTTCGTTCAATAAAAAGCCAAGATCATCTTTGTGTATTCCTGCATTCGTTCTCTGAGTAATAATATCTTTTTGTCTTGATAAAATTAATAATTTCTGAAAATCATTTTCCGTTAACTGGCTGTTATATTCAATAGAAACTACTTCGTCATTACCTGATATTTCGCAGTAGAATTTCCGAATTAAGGGGATCAGCTCTTTCGTGAATTTTTGCCGTGTTTGAAAAATATAAATTCCCGGAGCCAGTAGTTGCGCATCGAGAGCCTCAAGTAACTGGATATCGAAAGAACTTTGTGAAGAATCATTTTTTAAAAAGCTGTTTCGTTGTTGAATTACCTTATTGTACGTGATCAATTGCCTGAGATATTCCGGATCTACCTGGCTGATCAAGGTGTCCAAATATTTTCTTCTTTCCTCGCTGCCGCCTGTGATCATTTCAATATCATCCGGGGCGATCATTACGCAGGGAAACTTGCCGATATGATGGGAAAATTTTACGTACGCAATTTCATTTAGAAAAAATTCTTTTTTTAATGCGGGTCGATAAACGCAAACAATTTTATTTCCATTACCAGATTCCTTATTATTTAATTCACCTTCCAGCCTAAACCCCTCAGCGCCGAAATAAACATTAGCGAAATCAGATTTTGAAAAATAACTTTTGGTGAAACACAGGTAATTGATCGCATCAAGTAAGTTGGTTTTCCCTTTGCCGTTAAGGCCGCATATTCCAACAATCCTGTGTGTAAAATTAAATGCCTGCGACTGGTAATTTTTATACCCCGTTAATACAATTTTTGTGAAGGCCATAGTCATGCGCAAGATACAAAGTCTGCATCTTTTGTTGATTTCAAAAAAACATTGCAAAAAATATTTTTGAGCCCCTTAATGAATTAACCTGCGGTGATAATTTATTTGCCCCAGGTGATAATTTAAATGACCTAATAAATGCAGCAGCACAAATTCTGTTGATGATATTATGTTGTTAAATGAATGCGGAAAATCTTTTTCAAGATCATCCTTCGAAAGATTTTTTAGCGCGGTTCTAACAACCACTATTGTTTCTCCAATATCTTCAATTAATTTTTTTTGCGGCACATTTTTATCAGAAAATTCCTTTTCACGATCGCGGACATATCCTGTATTACCAAGAGTAGCGCCTACAAAATGATTTAAATTTCCAATAAGATGCAAAGCAAGATTGCCTGCAGAATTGGAGATGCCTTCTTTAATTCTCCAGATATCATTATCATCTTTATAACTTTGAATTTCTTTAATGAGCCTGTTGAGATCTCTTTCAAAAAGTGCTGTTATTGATGTAAGCATAAAATAATTATTGAATCAAATACATAAAATTAATGAATGATTTTAAAGGCTGCGCTAAGTATGCTTTTCGTTAACACAATCATCATTATATTTGCGCCCTATGACAACAGAGCAATTAAAAGATTTAAGAGACCGTGTCCTGGTTTTGAGGAGGTTTCTTTGACGTTGAGAACCGTCAGCAAAAAATAGATAACGATAAGCAACTTACACTTTCGCCCGGTTTCTGGAACGACAACAAGCGGGCTACTTCCATTTTGAAGGAAATAAAATTGAATGAGTATTGGATGAATCTCTTCAACAATGTGCAAGCAAAAGTTGATGACTTTGCCGTGCTTTTTGAATTTTGGAAAGAAGGAGAAGCCACCGAGGAAGAAGTAAAAGAAGCATACAAACTTGCAGGTGATGCTATTGAAGAAGCAGAATTTAAAAGCACGCTGAACCAGCCTGAAGACGAAATGCCAGCTATACTCCAGATCAACAGCGGCGCAGGCGGCACAGAAAGCCAGGATTGGGCAGATATGCTTCTTCGCATGTACCGCATGTATGGCGAAAAACAAGGATGGAGTGTTACCGAGCTTGACTACCAGGCGGGCGATGGAGCAGGTATAAAAAGTGCAACCCTACAGTTTGATGGCCCTTTTGCATTTGGTTTTTTGAAGGCGGAAAGTGGGGTTCACAGACTTGTACGCATTTCGCCATTTGATAGCAATGCCCGCCGTCACACCAGCTTTGCCAGCATATATGTATATCCTTTAATCGATGACACCGTTGAGATAAAAGTAAATCCCGCGGAGGTGGAATGGGCTTTCTTTAGAAGCGGCGGCAGTGGCGGACAAAACGTGAACAAAGTAGAAACGGCGGTACGTCTTACACACAAGCCAAGCGGAATAATTGTTGAATGCCAGCAGGCACGCACGCAGGGTGAGAACCGGGAGAAAGCGATGACGATGCTAAAAAGCCGCCTCTATGAAGAAGAGATGCGCAAAAGGCAGGAAGTGCTAAATGCTTCTAACGCTACCAAGAAAAAAATTGAGTGGGGGAGCCAGATAAGAAGTTATGTTTTCCATCCGTATAAAATGATCAAAGACCATCGCACGGATTATGAAGTTGGAAATATAGGTCCTGTTATGGATGGAGAACTTGATGGATTTATTAAGGCATACTTAATGATGGAGGCAGAAACACCGAACTCCTGACAGAAATAAAAGAGGTTTGCTATTTTAAAACAATTAATTTAGTTCAGGCTTTCAGCAAATATGATATTTAATGCTTTTTTAAATATGCTGATTTATTCATTTTTCCCCCAAGGAAATTATCATTTTCATTCAGGTTTATTCTTTTTTTAGAATAAATGATTTTGTAAGGATGATGATAAAATACCCGCAACAATAATAGCAAAAGGGCGGTGTGACGGCTGAACGCCGCGGTTAGTGTCCCAACCAACCTGCCGACCCGACGGGCAGGCCGCATTATGGTGAACTAAAATTTAATTTTTACACAGCTTATGAAAATGTTGATAAATTATGCGCACCAGGATTACCCCCATTGATGACCTCAAAGCCTTACGATCATAATCAGTACTTTTGAGCAATTACAAAAACTAAAGGATTGGTTTAAAAAGTACAATCTTAAATAGCAAAATAATTATGCCTTCAATTCTTATAATAGATGACGAAAAAAGTATCAGGAAAACTTTAAATGAGATCCTCAGCTTTGAAGGATATAAAATTGACGAAGCCTGCGATGGCGAGGAAGGATTAAAAAAATTTAAAGAAAAAAATTACGATCTCGTTTTATGTGATATAAAAATGCCAAAGCTCGATGGGATCGAATTCCTTGAAAAAGCGAAGGAAATTAATGATGAAGTTCCCATAATTATAATAAGCGGCCACGGCAATATTGAAACGGCAGTGGAAGCTGTAAAGAAAGGGGCGTACGATTATATCTCCAAGCCTCCTGATCTTAACCGGATGCTAATTACATTACGCAATGCAATGGAAAAAACAAGCCTCGTTGCTGAAACGCGTGTCTTAAAACGGAGGGCAAGTAAAGTCCAGGAAATCGTGGGCGATTCTCAACCGATTAAAATAATAAAGGATACTATTGATAAAATTGCTCCTACTGAAGCCCGCATTTTAATTACTGGTGAAAATGGCGTAGGGAAAGAATTGGTGGCACGATGGATTCATGAAAAAAGCAGCCGTGTGAAAGGCCCTATGGTGGAAGTAAATTGCGCTGCCATACCAGGCGAACTTATAGAAAGTGAATTATTCGGCCATGAAAAGGGAAGCTTTACATCGGCGGTAAAACAACGGATCGGTAAATTTGAGCAAGCCAATGGGGGTACTTTGTTTTTGGATGAAATAGGGGATATGAGCGTAAACGCACAGGCGAAAGTACTGCGTGCCTTACAGGAAGGAAAGATAACACGGGTGGGCGCGGATAAAGATATTAATGTAGATGTGCGGGTGATTGCTGCCACCAATAAAGACCTTTTAAAGGAAGTGGAAAATAAAAATTTTCGTATTGATCTCTACCATCGCCTCGGGGTGATTATCGTTCATGTTCCTTCTCTTAACGACCGGCTGGCAGATATCCCTTTACTTGTTGATCGCTTCCTGGAAGATATTGGAAATGATTACGGGCAGCCTAAGAAAGCAATAGATAAGCAAGCGTTGGAATTACTCCAACATTATAACTGGACAGGTAATGTGCGTGAATTGCGGAATGTTGTTGAAAGATTAATAATTTTGTCCGGCAAGGTAATTACGAGAGAAGATGTTGAAAGTTATGTGTTGCCAAAAAAATAATTGTTTACTTTAACGAACAAAATCCACATTTAATATGAAAAATATTTACTGCATTAGTGGCTTTGGCGCGGATGAAAGGGTGTTTTCAAAATTAAATTTTGAAGATAACCATGTTCATTTTATTCCCTGGCTTCTTCCTGAAAAAAAAGAAAGAATTGCTGATTATGCAAAACGTATGGCAGAGAAGATTGAGCATGAAAATCCTGTTCTCCTTGGCTTATCGTTCGGGGGAATGATGTGTATCGAGGTCGCAAAATTTATCAAAACACAGAAAGTGATTTTAATTTCCAGCATAAAATCTTTGCACGAAGTGCCGCTTTGGATGAAGCTGGCTGGAAAAACTCAATTAAATAAAATATTTCCGCTGCGGTCATTCCGGCTATTTGAACCCATTCAAAATTATAACCTGGGAATTGAGAATAAGACGGAATTAAATTTAGTAAGAGAGTTTCGAAAAAATATAGGGCAGCAATATACCAACTGGGCAGCCAATGAAATTCTTAACTGGAAAAATACATGGCAGCCTGGAAACCTTTTTCATATTCATGGAACAAAAGATCACATGTTTCCAATTAGAAATATTAAAACAAAATATATCGTTCCGGGTGGTGGGCATTTTATGGTAATGAACAGGGCTGAGAAAGTGAATGAGGTGCTGGGAACGATATTGCCTTTGTAGCGGGTTTTTGAAAAATATTATATTACAAAAGTACAATGTATGATGCCGGAAGTACGATGTAAAAAATGTCGTCCAGGAATCACCAGGTACAAATGGTACTGATCCGTTTTATAAAACCCCCGGCTTTCTAAACTTCCTCCTCGTATCTCCGTGTTTGTTAAACTAATGGTAACTATTTTCAAAGGGTTTTTCAGGTAGAAATTTTATATGGTACTTTTGTCCGCATTACAAAAAACTAATCCATGAGTATAGGTTTACTTTTATTTATTGTTACAGTAATTCTTTGGCACATCGGCTTGTATGGTATGTTTAAAAAAGCGGGGATCAAACCCTGGAAAGCTTTAATTCCATTATACAACACGTGGTGCATGGTAGAGAAGATGCAGCTGAAAAGAATATGGTTCTTCCTTCAGTTAATACCTGTTGCCGGCCAGTTTATCACCATCTGGATTTGTATAAAATTTGTAGAGCATTTTGGGCGCTTCGGGGTTTTGCATCATGCCGCTACAGTTTTTATTCCATTTATTTATTTCCCATACCTCGGCTTTTCTGACAACGAACGATATGCCGGCATCGCGGTTGTAAAAAATTATAAAAAGGGCGCCGCACGGGAATGGATAGACGCAGCGGCGTTCGCAATTGTTGCCGCTACATTAATACGCACCTTTGTTTTTGAAGCTTATACCATTCCGACGCCGTCAATGGAGAAAACTTTACTCGTAAACGATTTTCTATTCGTAAGCAAGTTTAGCTACGGACCGCGAATCCCCAATACGCCTATCGCGATGCCGTTTGTTCATCATACGATACCGGGATTGAATACAAAATCGTATGTGGAGTGGATTCATATTCCCTATACCCGCTGGTTTGCAAGCCCTGTAAAAAGAAGAGATGTGGTCGTATTTAACTTTCCGGTAAATGATACCCTGATAAATGATGAAATTAATTTCGGTTCAAGGGTAACTTATTACCAGGAAATACAACGCAGGATGATCATGGAACATATTTCTGAACAGGAAGCCAGGAACAGGGTGCAGGATCAATATGGCGATATGATAATAACGAGGCCTGTTGATAAAAGAGAGAACTTTATAAAAAGATGCACCGCGGTAGCCGGCGACACCTTGCAGATAAAAAACAGGGTGATCTACATAAATGGTGTAGCCCAACCTTTGCCTCCGTTTCATGAATTTAAATATACTGTAAACACGACCGGTCCCCTTGATCCCGACCAGTTGAATAGCATGGGCATACAGGATAATTATGATGACATGAATAAAAACCAGGTGTCGCAAATTTCAAATAATCAATACGAGATAAGCATGACCGATGGTGAAGTAGCGTCTTTAAAAATGATCCCGGCTGTAAAGAGCATAGAACCTGTGGTTCACTCAACAGATGAAAGCATAATATTATTTCCTTACGTCGCCGCGAACAACTGGAGCGAAGATAATTACGGCCCTATGTGGATTCCTAAAAAGGGCGCAACGATCCAACTTACACCTGACAATTTAATCCGTTATAAGCGTTGTATTGCCGTTTATGAAGCAAACAAGTTTGAAGAAAAAAATGGCCAGTATTTTATAAATGACAAGCCAGCTACTTCCTATACTTTTAAAATGGACTACTACTGGCTGATGGGGGATAACCGACACAATTCACTGGACAGCCGCTTCTGGGGGTTTGTACCGGAAGACCATGTTGTAGGCAAAGCGTCACTTATTTGGTTTAGTTATGACAGCGGGCCAAGATGGAGCAGGATTTTTAAAAAGATACAGTGATTGTATTTTGCGAGTTTTAAATACTTAGTGAATTCTATCACCCCTTACTTCCATATTTAACATCACTTCCGATTCAAACGCAAGCCACTCCTTCCATCTTTTTCTTACCGTTTCTTTGCCGATATAAGTTTCAGCAAGATTGATAAATAAAGTATAATGACCCGCCTCGCTTTCCATAAACCGGCGATAAAATTTTCGCATATACCCGTCCGTGAGGCCTTCACTTAACCTCTTAAAACGTTCGCAGCTCCGGGCTTCTATCAATGCCATTGTAAGCAATTGATCCAACAATCTTTCCTGCGGACTGCCACCCTTTTTCTGAAACTCAAGAAGCCTGTTTACATATTCATCTTTTCGTTGTTTGCCTAATGGCAAATTTCTTTTCCTAAGCTCGGCAACTACCTGCCTAAAATGTCCCCATTCCTCGGTAACTATTGGCGAGAGTTCATTTACCAGTTCTTCTTTGTCATTATATTTTTGAATAAGAGAGATACAACTATTGGCCGCCTTTTGCTCACACCAGGCATGATCTGTAAGAATATCTTCCAACGAAATAGAAGCGAGGTCAACCCACCTTGGATCGGTTACCAACTGTAGCCCTAAAATATTCCTTGTATCCTGTGATAAAAATTCCATTCTTCAAAAATATGAAAATAACCGCCTTACGTCCAGAAACGGAATTGAACAACTTTCTCCTTAAATGTTTTTTTTAAAGTTAGTTCCTTCTCCTTTGCAGAAGGGTTGGATTGAGGCTCCTATCTTTGTCGCATGAATGAAGATTTTCTTATAAAAAAGCTGGAAGAAAGAAAACAAGCGAATGCTTTTCGCTCTCTTACTGTAAATGATGGAAAAATAGATTTTTGCAGCAATGACTACCTCGGTGTTGTAAAAAATAATTTATTAAAACGTTCGGAAAATAATTTGCTTCCCCACGGAAGCACAGGATCACGGCTGCTTTCAGGAAATTATAAAATGATTGAGAACACGGAGAATTTTATCGCGGATTTTCATAATGCCCCCGCAGGGTTAATTTTTAATTCCGGTTACGATGCGAATATTGGCCTGCTTGCATCAGTGCCCCAAAAAGGCGACGTGATTATTTATGACCAGCTTAGTCATGCATCTATTCGTGATGGCATACGATTATCATTTGCCACATCTTTTTCTTTCATCCATAATGATGTTGCCGATCTTGAAAAAAAATTATCTTCGGCATCAACCGCTCAAAATATTTTTGTAGTTACTGAATCCGTCTTTTCAATGGATGGCGATAAGGCGCCGCTTGATGAAATAGGTAATCTATGTGAAAAATATAATGCAGGGTTAATAGTTGATGAAGCGCATGCAACGGGTGTTGTGGGCAAAAGGGGAGAGGGGCTGGTACAAGATTTAAAACTTGAACAAAAATGTTTTGCACGGGTACACACTTTTGGTAAGGCGTGCGGCTCTCACGGAGCCATAGTTTTAGGCTCAGAAAATTTGAAGAAATATCTTATCAATTTTGCAAGGCCATTTATTTATAGTACCGCTTTACCTCCTGCTGATGTAAATGCCATAGCCGCATCTTATAATTTGTTCCCCAGGCTAAATAAAGAAAGAGGACATTTATTCCAAATGGTAAATTTTTTTAAGGAAAATACATTGCAATATACTTTGATAAAAAGTGATATGCCCATACAAGGAGTTGTTATTCCGGGTAACAATGAAGTAAAAAAAGTTGCCGGTATTTTACAGGAAAATAATTTTGATGTGCGCCCAATATTGTATCCAACAGTTCCTAAAGGACAGGAGAGATTGCGTATTGTATTGCATGCGTTTAATACAATTGATGAAATAAAAGATTTGGTAAAGTTGCTAACTCCCGATTCCTAAAGAGGAATGGAAAACAAACACCATGGAAAGCAGGTTTGTTCCTCTTCGCCGGCGAAGGTTGGGAGGACGCAGTTTTTCTTTTTCTTTTTAGTATTTTACATCTTTAACTCTGTTTATGAAAATAATCCTGCTTCTCATTTTTAGTTTCATCACGGTCGCCCTTATTGTTATTCTCAATTCATCTTTGTTACTGCCGGCTCCTTTGGGAAAATTATTGGCGCCTCAAAGTGGTGTATGGCAAAACGCAGAACCTGTTGACGCTGATTTTTCTGAAGAGCTTTCTTTTCCTCAATTGCAGGGAAAGGTAAATGTATATTTTGATGAGCGCCTCGTGCCACATGTTTTCGCCACGCAGGACAATGATGCCTATTTTGTACAAGGTTATTTACATGCGAAATTCAGGTTGTGGCAAATGGAATTTCAAACGCATGCCGCCGCAGGAAGGGTGAGTGAGCTTATTGGAAAGAAAGGGCTTGAATTTGACCGGGATAAACGGAGGCTGGGAATGGTGTTTGCCGCTGAAAGATCATTGAAAGAAGTTGAGAAGGATCCCGCTACATTAGCGGAATGCGATAACTATACAGCAGGGGTAAACGCTTATATTGAATCGCTGAAAGAAAGCAGTCTTCCATTGGAATATAAGCTTCTCGGGTATGCGCCTGAAAAATGGACCAATTTAAAAACAGCTCTCTTCCTAAAGTATATGAGCCTTGACCTTGCCGGCTCTGAAAATGATTTTGAATATACCAATGCCAAATCGATTTTTACAAGCGCCGATTTTGATAAGATATACCCGGTTATTATGGATTCCCTGGACCCGATTGTTCCGAAGGGAACTGTGTATTCAAAGCCGGGAATAGAATTAAAAATTCCTGCCACAGCAGACTCACTTTATTTTAATGAAAAAGATTCCGTGTCAATAAAAGAACAAAAGCCTGATCCTGATAATGGAAGTAACAACTGGGCCATCAGCGGTTCCAAAACTAAAAGCGGTTACCCGATTCTATGCAATGATCCACACCTTGGACTAAACCTTCCTTCGTTGTGGTATGAAATGCAAATCTCAACACCAACGTTTAATGTTTACGGAGTTTCGTTTCCCGGCGCACCGGCAATTATAATTGGTTTCAATGATAGCTGCGCATTTGGTTTTACAAATTCAGAGAGAGATGTGCGAGATTATTATGAAATAAAATTTCGTGACGACAGCCGAAAAGAATATTGGTTTAATAATGAATGGCAAAAAACGACTTTTCGAATTGAACATATAAAAATAAAAGGTGGCGTTGATTTTATCGACACCGTAGCTTATACAAATATTGGCCCTGTCATGTATGATAAAAGCTTCAACGGGAAAAAATCAACCAACAATAAATATTATGCAGTAAGATGGAAAGCGCATGACCCGAGCAACGAATTAAAAATGTTTACACTTCTTGATAAAGCCAAAAACTATAATGACTATTACGAAGCAATAAAATACCTGCACACACCGGGACAAAATTGTGTGTTCGCCTGTAAAAGCGGCGACGTTGCAATTTGGGACCAGGGTGAGTTTCCGGCTAAATGGAAACGCCAGGGCGATTTTGTAATGCCGGGTACGGATAGCAGTTACCTGTGGCAGGGAATGATTCCACAGGAAGAAAATCCTCACCAGGTAAATCCTGAAAGAGGATTTGTAAGCAGTGCGAACCAACTACCCGCGGACACCGCCTATCCGTACTACCTTGGAGGTAGCTATCCGCCTTATCGCGGATGGGAAATCAATAAAAGATTAAGCGCAATGGATCATATCACTCCCGGGGATATGATGAAATTGCAGACAGATAATTACAATGTATTCGCAGGAATGGCTGTTCCCGTTTTAATTAAAAATATAGATGTTGTAAAACTTGATGGGGACGAAAGAAAATATTTGGAACTATTGAAATCCTGGGATTTAATAAATGGCATTCAATCAAAGGGCGCGACCATATTTGTGTTGACATGGGATAGTCTTGAGAACAGAGTTTGGAAAGATGAATTTATGAAATCTGATGACTCGCTTATGCTTCCGCACGAAAGCACTTTGCTGGAAAATATTTTAAAAGATTCTTCTTTTAGATTTATCGATGACATAAACACACCACAGGTTGAAACGCTAACTGACATCGTCACATCAGCATTTCAACATGCGGCTAAAACTATGAAAAATGCAGATGCAGAAGGACAACTGGAATGGGGACAATATAAGGATACAAGGGTCGAGCATCTTGGCCGGATCGCGGCTTTTAGCAGGTTGCATTTGCCCATTGGCGGAGGCACTCACAGTATAAACGCAACGAAGAGCCAACATGGCCCAAGCTGGCGCATGATCGTAAGTCTGACACCCGAAACCCAGGCCTGGGGCGTTTATCCAGGTGGTCAGAGTGGTAATCCCGGGAGCAGGTTTTATGACGACTTTATAAACTCATGGACAAAAGGAGATTATAACATTCTTTGGGTAATGAAAGCGTCTGAAACAAATGACAAAAGAGTAAAGTGGCAAATGCAGTTTTCTCATGGCAGTTAAAATTTTTACATAATAGAATTAGAATATACTAAAATCATCAATCATTTTTTTCGCAATGAAATTTTTAATTTCCATTATACTGATTATTCTTTTAAGTTTTTGCTCGTGTCTTTATTTTCCATGGTGGAGTATTGCGGTCGTCGCTTTTTTAGTTGCAGCGCTTATAAGACAAACGCATTTGGTTTCATTTTTTTCCGGCTTTACAGCCCTGTTTTTATTATGGGGAATTATGAGTTTTTGGATCAGCAGTAATAATAATGATGTACTTGCCCACAAGGTTTCTCTTTTAATTTTTAAAAGCGACAATACTTTTTTGCTTATACTTTCTACTGCATTGATCGGGGCTTTGGTGGCAGGCTTTGCTGCTCTCGCTGCAAGTTTCCTGCGTCCTTATTCAAATGAAGATGAATAAAAAATGCATATTTTTTTATAAAATTTCATTAAAGCATTTCCTATCTCAATTATTCTTTTGAAACTACATTCGCTGATGCAAAAACTGTTACTGCTTATCATTTGTAACTCCATATTTTTAGCATCGGCTCAAAAAATAGAAGGCACCATTTATGATGATGAAGGAAATATTTTACCATTTGCTTCTGTTCTTATTAAAAATTCACCGCAAGGTGTAACCGCAAACACACGTGGCAATTTTAGCCTTGCATTGGTTCCAGGAAAATATACACTGGTATGCAGGCATGTTGGCTATACCACGCAGGAAAAAACTGTAATTCTTTCTTCAAAAAATGTGACAATAGATTTCAGGCTAACCCTGCAAAAATTATTATTGAAAGAAATAATTATAAAGCAGGGCGGCGAAGATCCTGCTTACGCAATTATAAGACAGGCAATAAAAAAACGTCCATTCTATGAAAAGCAAGTGAAGGCTTTTGAAGCTGAAATATATATAAAAGGTATTATCAGGTTGAGAAATTTACCAAAGAAAGTATTGGGGCAAAAAATTCCTGATGAAGACAGGAGCAATATGGGGCTTGATTCTACAGGTAAAGGAATTATTTACCTCTCAGAATCTGTAACCAAACTTTCCATGCAACAACCGGAAAAAGCAAAACTGGAAGTTGTTTCGGGAAGAGAAAGCGGCAGCAATGGTTTTGGATTTAATTTTCCTGCGATCATAAGTTTTTATCAAAATAATGTGAACATGTTTGCTTCACAAATTAACCCGAGAGGTTTTGTTTCTCCCATCGCAGACAATGCTTTGAATTTTTACAAATATAAATTTTTGGGTAGTTTTTTTGAAGATGGCAATGAGGTCAATACCATACAGATAATTCCATTAAGAAATTATGAGCCTCTTTTTTCAGGGATAATAAATATTACTGAAGGCGACTGGCGTATTCATAGCTGCGATCTTCTTCTTACAAAAAAATCACAGCTTGAAATTTTAGATTCTCTTGCGATTTCTCAGATGCATGTGCCTGTGACCAACGATGTATGGCGTATTAAAAGCCAGGTACTTCATTTCAATTTCAACCAGTTGGGAATAGAGGCATCAGGAGATTTTATAAACGTTTATTCAAAATATAATCTTGAACCAAATTTTTCAAAAAATTATTTTGACAGGATTGTAATAAAATATGATACCTCGGTAAATAAGAAAACAATAACGTACTGGGACAGCATAAGGCCGGTACCCCTGGAACCTGAAGAAATAAAAGACTACCAGGTGAAAGACAGCATTTATGAATTGAAGAAAGATTCTTCTTTTCAAAATATTGATTCGCTTAAAAAGAAGCAAGGCAAATTGCAATTGTCGCAGATTTTTTGGACGGGGGTGCGGAGGACCCATTACAGTAAAACAAATAATTATAATTTTGAACTCGACCCTCTCTTAAAGGTGTTGCAATATAATACAGTGGAGGGCGTATCATTCAATCCATCTTTTACCATTTCGAAATTTGTAAAAAGCCTGAACAGTAATGTAAGCTTCATCGCTGATTTCAGGTACGGGTTTAATAACAATCATTTCAACGCCTGGGGTGGATTTAAATTTGCTGAAAAGGATTTTAATATAGACGAGAAATTTAAAAGACAATCATTTTATATCGGCGGTGGAAAACGGGTGAGCCAGTTTTTTAAAGAAAGCGCGATTGATGGCCTTGACAATACAATTGGTACTTTATTATACGGCCGCAATGTGATGAAGATTTACGAAAATTATTTTGGTAAAGCAGGATTTTCCAAACGATGGGAGAGTGGCGCGAGGTTTATAATTGAAGGCGAATATGAAGACAGGAAGCCGCTTGATAATACAACCGATTTTATACTCAATAAAAAATATCGTGACAGGTTTACGCCAAACTACCCGGTAGAAATTTTATCAACACAATTTGCACCACACCAGGCTGTTCTTTTACATTCATCGCTGAGTATAAAACCGGGACAAAAATATATTCAGTTACCACATTCGAAAATTGCAATCGGATCAAAGTATCCAACATTTACATTTGACTATACCAGGGGCTTCAAAAATATTCTGGGCAGCGATGTTGATTTTGATAAATGGTCTTTCAACATTGCGGATGATGCAAACCTAAAGCTGGCCGGTTCTGTAAAATATAAATTAGAGTTTGGTGGATTTCTAAACAACAAATCGGTGTTTATCCAGGATTATAAACATTTCTATGGAAACGTTTCGCACATTGCGAAAGAGTATGTGCAAACATTCCAACTGGCTTCTTATTATATGTTCAGCAATACTTCTTCGTTTTACACAGAGCTGCATTTTGAACATCATTTTAATGGATTACTTACCAATAAAATTCCATTCTTTAAAAAACTAAACTGGAATTTTGTGTATGGAACAAATGCCCTTTATATAAATCCCAGTAGCAAATATGCGGAAGCTTTTGCGGGCCTTGAAAATATATTCAAGCTGTTCCGGTTTGATGTTGTTGCAGGATTTCAAAATGGATTTAAACCTGTTTATACTTACCGTTTAGGCTTTGATGGACTGTTAGGTTCTGCAATAAATTTCAGACGTTTTTCTGCTAATAAAAAAATTATTAGTGAATGGTAAAGTTTTAAA
>JBDTMP010000234.1:0-14222 GCA_039934215.1 Ginsengibacter sp. | reverse complement strand
AAAAAAAAAGAAGAGATAAAAAACATAATAAGCAGAAATAATATTTACACATCCTATAAAAATTGATTGTTGTAAATGTAGCCAAGATTTTTTTTTGATACTGCATCGCAATACCTTTTAACAGCCTTTTCCATAGTTGAAAGTTTGTACCTTGAAATCGCTCCGAAGGCTTTATCCTGGCAGACATCCTTGAATTCTATTCTAAAAGCAATTATTATTTGAACAAAAAATAAAGACTCCACGCAAACAAAACAAAACATAAGAAATAATTGCCACCGGCAAAATACAATGCTCCCTAAACTAAAAACAGATTCCACCGGTATTAAAACTGATGGAATCTGTTTGTGATTTTCCGATGTATTAATTCTTATCCCACCATAAAGGCGTAGTTACTTTATCGGGCCCGTTGAGCAATGGTATCGCAGCTTCAACAGCAGCCTTGTTATTTTGCGTTTCTGAAAGCAGGAATGGTATCCGCCTTATGTATTGAGTGTTAGTGTTCGTTATATCGGCGTTATCCGAATTAGCTACCGGATACAATATAAATGTTCGGCTTCTCCGGTAGTCTGCCCAGGCTTCATATCCATCAGGAAATAAAGCGAGCCATTTCTGTATCGAAATTTGCTTTTTTTGCGTGGCAAGATCGGCGGCAAATTTTACGGGAGCATCCGACACGGCAGGAGAATTAAGGTAATCATTTGGAGCAATTGGCGTGTTGGAGCTATTAATATAACTCTGGATAGCCACGGCATCTACAATGCCCCATTGCTGCATAGATTTGGTGATACCGGACTCATATAAATCTTTTGCATTTCCACCCATATCCCATCCAAGTAATGCACCTTCTGCCCTTAGAAAATATGCTTCAGCGGAAGACATTATATTTTGTGGCGTTTCCAAATAGTTGGCATTTCCCCCAAAGTCCGGTGATGACCATCTTTTACCAACTTTTGCGTTAGCAGTCGGGCTATTTTTGGAGTCTGTTAACTGGGTCGCCGTAAGCCCGTTTCTAAGTCCATCGTATTTTCCATTACCGGCAGGATTTGCTTTAGTAGCTCCATCCGGCAACCAATATTCCTTTAATCGTGGATCCTGGTAACCGGTCAATACAGATTCCATAGAAGCGCTCATCCGGAACTCGTTCCAGTCCGACATAATAGAAAGGCCATTGTTATCATCTCCGGCCAGGCTCTTTTTAATCGAAGCATCATCACCTGGACTATCAGTGAACACACCTGACGCATACGCTGCTTCTGCTTCGGTTTTAGCGCGTGCAGGATCCACCTTGGAAATTCTTATTGCCAAACGAAGCCTTAGGGTATTAGCAAACTTTATCCATTTGCTTACGTTACCTGCATATATCAAATCAAAAGATCCATACGGTTGTGCACTGGCATTGCTTTTCAAAGTAGCAACAGCAGTCGTAAGTCTTTTGAAAAAATCATCATAAATTTTATCCTGGGGATCATAAGCCACTGAATTGCCCGGCACACCAGCCTGGAAATATGGAATAGGCCCCCAATAATCTGTCACTTTGTGAAAACCCAATACCCAGATAATATCGGCCAAGGCGTATTCAGGAGAATTGGGATCAGCGGCGGCAAAAATGGATTGTAGCTGGGGAACCATATCTGTATAGATCGGGCTAAAGGCAGAACCGACCCAGTCCATTCTTATCACATTTCTGTCAGAAGGAAAATAAGTGGCTGTACATGCAAAATACTGTGCGTACTGATCCGCGAAAAGGTTTTGAGCAACCTGGTAAGTCCAAATGCTTGGCACCGATGCCTGTTCCGCCTTTGCAAAAAGGTACGGAAGTTCCGACGAGCCGACGGTGGCTATTGTGTTTCTGTCGGTATTAATAGAGTCGAACTTTTTGGTACAGGCTGATAACATCGTACCTACACATATAACAGCGATGTACATCCTGTGAGCAGGTAAAGTTTTTATTCGTTTCATATTTATAAAATTAAACATTTTGTATTAAAAAGTAACCTGCAAATTGAGGCCGTAACTACGTGTTGAAGGTAACGTTCCATACTCAACACCCTGGTAATTACCATTACCCAAACTCATATCAGGATCAAACCACATTTTACGTTTTCCAATGCCGGGAATATCCATTCGTGAGCTGCCACGATACAACCAGAATAAGTTACGGGCAACTGCCGAAAGGCGTACTGATTTTACATATTGATTTGACTTGATAGGAATTTCATATCCAAGCGTAAGTTCCCGCACTCTGAAACTGGTGGCATCATAAGCAAAGAATTCACCCGCGCCATAGCGTTTACCCGATGCGATCTGCCAGAAACCCTGGGCACTTATAGTTTGCGAAACGGCAGCTCCGCTGGCATCTACCCCGCCTAAATTCCATCCGCCATCTCTGAACTCCTGTGTAACCTCGGGTATTCCACTAAACGCAAGATTCATTTCAGTTCCTGACACTAATGTTCCGCCTATACGGCCATCCATCAACACCCGCAGGAAAATTCCTTTATAGTTAAAAGAATTCGAAAATCCTACTGTTTCCCGTGGGCTAAAGTTACCAATATATTGCTGATCGTCGGTTAATTGCGGCTTTCCGTTCTTACTCGGATCAGGATCTCCTGAAGTGACAATACGATTTCCTTTTGCATCTGTCTTCCATTTAAATGCAAGTAAGTCTCCATAAGCTTTACCTTCTTCAACAACCGGAGTTGCAGAACGCCCATAGCCTCCACCTAAATAAAATATCTTTACATCATCACTCAGGGCGATTACTTTATTACGGTTTAAAGCAAAGTTCAAAGTAACATCCCATGTAAAATCTTTGCTTTTTACGGGAGTTCCATTAAATACGAATTCAAATCCTGTATTTTGAATATTACCAGCATTTATATATTTATTTGCATATCCCGTTGCAACGGGTAAGGCAACCTGCAGCAACTGGTTAAAAGAATTACTCTTATAATAGGTAGCTGTGAATCCAATTCTATCATTAACAAATCTGGCTTCTGCACCGATTTCAAAGCTCTTTACAATTTCAGGTTTTAAACCTGGCAAAGGTAATGTTGTTCCCCTCGAGAGATAACCGTTACCTGCACCCTGGCCATAATTGTAAACAGGATTCAATAATCCAAACTGGCCACCGTTTCCTACTTCAGCATAGTTTACACTGGCTTTAAGAAAAGATATAGTAGTTGGCAAAGTAAAAAGATCCGAAAATACAGCAGATACGCCGATAGATGGATACTGGAAAGAATACGGTTTAGGAAGACGGGAATCCCAATCGTTACGCAAACTTGCATCAAGATAAATAGCATCCAGGAATGACACATTCAACTGGCCGAATACAGCCTGCGTTTGCACTTGAGAGAAACCTGAAGTTGTTGCGGGAGCCTTTGCGAAATTAAGACTGAATTTATTTGTAATGTTCAGGCCGTTTGTAGCAGCATTGTTTTCATCATATTTACTATCCTGGAAAATACCCCCAACCCTGTAGGTCACCTTCAAATTATTAGTGATTTGGTTACTGCCATCCAGCATAACATCAAACCATTTATCTGTAACTGTGATATTTCTTTTTGAATAATCTCCCCCGGATTTTGACCAAAGAATAGTCCCTTGTGAAACTTTGTTTTCTCCTGCATCAAATGTCCTGTCAAGATTTGCCCTTCCTGAAATATTAAGCCAGTCGGTTATTTTATATTTAGCAGTAAGAAAGCCTACAACCCTGTCCCTGGTTTCATTTATCGCGGTACGATTAATGATCCAATAGGCATTTTGATAAATTGAGCTTAGTGTTGAAGGCCATCGTGTGGGAGTTGGGATACCAATGTTATCAAGGAACTCATATTGTTCTGCATCAGCAGTAGATACATTCCTTGGAATCTGGTATATATCACTTACGGGAGAATTCTCCTCACCTGTGCGAGGCCTGTTTTTAATATCCTGGTTTAGGTAAGTAATTTTTGCATCAGTTGACAATCGCTTGCTTATCTGGTTTGTGATTCTTAAGTTGATGGTATGGCGGGTAAGGTCATTTTTTTGAATGATACCTTGAATATAATTATTCGTATAAGATAAATACGTTTGCATTTTATCGTTTCCACTTGTGATGCCTACAGAATTATTAACGCTCGTGCCATCTCTAAAAAAATCTTTGATATTATCCGGCTGCGGGGAATATGTGGCTGGCTCCCCAAGAAAATTAATATAGTTCTGCCCGGTCATTTTCGGACCCCAGCTATCTCCTATATAAGCAGTAGTATCCAAACGGAGCTGCCCGCCATTTCCCTGGCCATATTGATTTTGAACGCGTGGCAATGCAAACACTGATTCAACTGCAACGCCGGAGTTCAATGTAACAGCTAACCTGTCCTTCCTTCCTTTTTTTGTGGTAATAATAATTACCCCGTTACCGGCCTGGCTGCCATACAAGGCGGCAGCGGATGCGCCACGTAAAACTGTAACAGATTCAATATCGTCAGGATTAATACTGGAGGCACCATCAGAACCCTGAATGGAACCAAAATCACTTCCTGCCGCTCCGTTAGTATTGTTGCCGTAAGGAACACCATCTACTACTATTAATGCATTATTACTTCCCTGAAGTGATCTGTTACCGCGCAATACAATCCTTGCGCCGCTTCCCGGGCCGCCTGAACCTTGATTAATGACTGCATTTGCAATCTTTCCTTGCAATGAGTTTATAACATTGTTAGCATCTCTTACTTCAGTAAGTTCGGCAGGCTTTACCGTTTGTGTTGCATAAACAAGTGTTTTGGCCTGGCGCGAAATACCTAAAGCCGTTACCACAACGCCTTCAAGCTCATTGTGACCCTCAGCAAGTTCAATCGTTACGTTGGAAGCGTTGCCTTCAATTGCCTTTTCCATGGAAACAAACCCTACACTCGAAACAACAAGTGTGGCTTTACCGCTGGGAACATTGATTGAGAACGAGCCATCGTTTGCTGTTGCAGTACCTGAAGAATTGTTACCTTTTACCTGGACCGACGCCCCGGATACCGGCTGGTTATTCGCTGCTGCAGTGACTTTACCACTGACTACTCTGTTTTGAGCGCCGGCAGATAAACATCCAAACACCAAAAGAACCAAGAAAAGATTGTGAAATTTTCCCATAACAGTAAGTTTTTTAATGACTAAAATTTATGAACCTAAAAAGCAGTAATACTATTTTATCTTATTCAGCAAAATAAATAATATAAACTCATTCGCAAAAATTATTTCTTTCCACCTTTTACAAACACCGGGTTTTATTAAATTATCAAAACCGGAATTTTGCTTTATATTTTGAAAGCTGAATTTATCTAAATAATATTTTTTTGACAAGCCTGATACGAATATGACAATTTATTTTGTGAAAACAATGCATGCAATCTATGTATCTTCCTAAATTTATTTAACGCAACCGTTTGCAATTACAAAACAAACGTTTGCGTCATTATACTGAACACTTAAAACAAACTTCTTGTGTCAACGAAATTGCCAACTATAAAGGAAATTGCTAAACGCCTCAATGTATCCATATCAACGGTATCGAGGGCATTGCATGAACACCCAAGTATAGGATTAAGAACCAGGACGAGAGTTCAGCAATTGGCAAAAGAGTTAAACTACGAGCCAAATCAAACAGCAATATTTTTTCAAAAAGGTAAAACCTTTACTATAGGAATTATTTTACCGGATTTGTCAGAAGCTTTTTTTTCTTCCGCAATTAGCGGCATTGAAGATTTCGCATCTAAAAACAACTATACGGTACTGTTAGCCCAATCACATGATGAGGTGGAAAAAGAAAAAAGGATTGTGAATACCATGAAAGATCACCGGGTAGATGGTATCCTGGTTTCCCTTACAAAAAATACTTTCGGGTATGATCATTTTGAGATGCTCAGGAAGTACGATATTCCCGTTGTATTCTTTGACAGGATTCCTAAAATTCCTAATATCCACTATGTTGCCTGTGATATGAAAACAGGAACCAAAGATGCTGTAGATTTCTTGTTGAAAAAGGGACACAGAATTATTGGAATGATCAACGGCCCCAAAACGCTATTGGCCAGCCAGGAAAGAATTGAAGGCTATCTTGAAGCCATGAAAAAAAATCGCTTAAAATTTGACCCTTCACTAATTGTTGCTACTAACTTAACAGTATCCGGAACAAATGATGCCATGAAACTTTTATTATCGCAGAAACGAAAACCAACTGCCATCGTAACGTTTAATGATTATGTTGCGCTTGATGCCATACAGTATGCAAAAAAATTAAAACTAAAGATCAACAAGGACATTTGTTTTGTGAGCTATGCTAATCTTCCTCTTATTCATTATATGGAGGCTTCTCCTCTTGCATCAGTAGAACAATATCCCTATATGCAGGGGCAAAAAGCCGCGGAAATTTTATTGGAACTGATAACAAGAGGCCCCGAACCGGAAGGAAATAATAATGCCTACTATAAAATCATCCTGGAATCACAACTCGTGATACATAGCAAAAAATAATTTGCGCCGGCAGATACGCCACACATGACGTCTCTATTAACCGCGATGTTTAGCCGCAACTGGCCACATTACTAAATGCAGACGAATTTAAGGAAGAGAATTCTTTCTTAAAGATGGCGGACATTCAAAAGAAACTGAAAAAGCATTTGAGTGAAGTCACCTTATTTGCCTGAAATTGTCAACAACATATTTATGATCCTGAAATTTTCATCGGAATTTTTTGCTGCAGTTACCTCGTATGATTTTCCATTATAAATATGTGTTGCCCATTGCGCCCAAACATCATCCGGATTTTTTATGAGCAATTGCTCCAAATACTTTTGTGCTTCTTCGGGTCTTCCCACTTTTTTAAGTGCCCATGCAGTAACGAGATTATTGGGTGAGGGGCGATAATTGCCCGTGACCGTTATTTTTTTATGAAAAGAAATGATATGATCGAGCATTTGTTTTGCCGCGGCATCTTTTTTAAGATAGACATCATTTTGATATGCCAGCCAGTCCTCCAGCCGTTCATCAATATCCTCATCGTAAGGTTTGCCGGCACCCAGGTTCTGAGGCCATTTGCGTGCCGCATTTATATAAGTCAACGCTTTTTTATAGTTATGCTTTTTCATGTTTTCCAACGCTAGCATCAGTTGTGTTTCCCTGTATAGCTGCCTGCTTTCTGTGGCTCCTTCATACGGTAAAATATCTATCACTTTCAATAAGGTATTCGCCTTTTCATATTCACCATTCAACATAAGCGCTTTTACATTCAACATGCCGATTGAATAATTAGCGGGAAAAAGTTTGTAATAGTTTGCAGCAATTGACAAGGCGTTTTGGGCGTCCCCTTGAGACAGATGATAATTGATTAAGGCCCTGGCGTAGCGCCATTGAGATTGATCAAGTTGCGTAGCCCTGGTTAAATCCGCCAGTGATTTTTTATTGTCCTCTTTCATGAACAGTTCAGCGCGTGCTGCGTAAAATGGTGCATACCCGGGCTTATCGCCTAACTGTGTAAATAATTCTTTCGCACCGGCAAGGTTATTATTATTCCATTCAATTAATGCGAGGTGGTATTTTAATAACCAGTGGTCGTTTTGCGTGATAAGATATTTAAGTATGCCCGCAGTTTCTCTTCTAAAAGGGAATATCATTGCCGCATCAGTTTCCTGTAAATCAATGGGCTTTTTCTCAAGATAAGCTTGCCAATATTTCACTTCGGTATTTTGCGGAGCTAACTTCAATACCTGGTCTGCTTCCTCGATTAGCCCGATATTATAATACAAGATAGCAGTCTCTAAAAAGGTTTGCTCCGGTTGTTCATTTTTAATCCCCGACAAAAAAAGATTTTTATTCTCCCCGGAATTATTATTTAAATATTTTTCAAATAATGCAAAATGATTCAAAGGATCGAAATTTAAAATGGCATCCAGAATTTTAATTGCTTCCTGTTGGTTTTTTTGCAAGCGATTGGTTACGGCAAGCACCTGGTAAGCCTCCACCGCATACCGGTTGAAGTCAATACTTTTATGAGCAAATTCTTTAGCTTTTTCATAATTTTTTTCTTTGAAATATAGCTTCGCTAATTCAGTGTAAGCAGCGCTGCGGTATTCATTCCCTAAGGCGGAAATATCAAATCCATCTTTTGCATCCGTTATATTGCCTAATGCTATATTGATAATACCATAGTAATAATTTGCAGCAGCATCATACGTATCAATAGAGAGTGCCTTTTTAACCATAGAAAGCGCTTCCATATAATTTTGATTTCGATACAAAAGCACGGCATAATCAACCAAAGCCGGCAGATAATTTGAATCTTTTTGCAGCGCAGCTTTTAATTTTTCTCCTGCGCCAATGTAATCGCGCTGGCGCATATTTTCTTTGCCTTGCAGGTATAAACCATAGCTTGAATTCCAGTCAAAATCCGCGGGCGTATCTACGGGGCGGCTAAGCACGTTAGCCGATGGCGCCGCATCGTACCTGAGTTTCGTGTCTCCCAGGGTGGCAACAAGACTATCGTTATTATTGTTCAGTTTAATCGAATCTTTGAAGAGTTGCAGGGTTTCAAGGTTTAGTTTTTTAGAATAGATTACATCTTCACCGTTTGTTATTTTTAAGTCGTCCTCAATATGCTGTAAAGGAGAAAAGTAAATTTTTAGCCACCCATCTTCCTGTACGATATTGAGCGCACCATAATTATTAGCCACTACAAAACCATTTGTTTTTACAACAGGAAACCAATATTCCGTCCACACATCGGTGGAATGGGGTGTAAAACCTGTATGCTTAAATGGAGTAAAAGTACTTCCTTCCGCAGCCTGGTTGAAGAGCCTTCCACTCTGAACTTCCACATATTGCCCATCAGTATCGGTGAGTAATTTTTCCCAAATCATTCCCTGTTGAGAAAGCCCCCATATCCATAGTTTTTTTCCTGGTTTATTGTCGTGAGTACTATACCTCCCCATGCCAAAATTATCATCGTGCCAATACGCTCCAAAGAAGTCAGTATATTTTCCAAAAACGTGGTACGATTTATAACCACCGAAATCATTATTCTTATACCAGGAAATATCTTTTCCATTTTCTTTATTAACCGGCCAATCACTGTGCTCGCCTTCATGACCTAAATATTTTGTTCCGGGATAAATAAACTGTAAATCTTTACCGGCTTTTATTCCCGTATTCATCCACGTATAATACGGCTGCTCAAAAGGGGAAGCATTGTACCAGAAAGATGATGTGGTAAAATATGCTTTGTCTTTGGCAAGATTGATATCTATTTTCCATGAAGTCCTGGTGAGCAGATCCAACACACCAACCACGCAGCTCACACTTCCATCCGGTTTTTGCAGTTTCACATAATCAACCGGGGTCGCGCAATTGGGCGTATGCCCTATTATTCCATAATTAGGTTCAATGCCGCCACTGGTCCATGGGCCACGCATGGCAACGTCCCGGAACTTTACTACATGATTATAATAAATAAAAGATTTGCCGGTTGATTTCTCAATGGCCGCCCATATTTTGCCGCCAATCTCCGGCAGAATCAATACTTTGATGTAATCATTTTCCAGCTCGACTACCTTCCATTCTTTTTGAATTGGCTTATTAGTATATCCGTCAAAGCGGAAATAAGGGTAGATCTTTCCCATGTGCGGGATAGGATCCGGATCAGAAAAAGGGTAAGTGGTAAACGTTTTAGTGTATTCCCTCACCGTGGCTTTTTGCTGCGCAAATGAAATAAAAAAAGAAAATAAAGTCAGCGCGGCAGTTATTAATAATCTTTTCATAATATAAATTGGTGCTGTTTAGTAATCCTACAAAGGCACAAAGAACACCCGGTGAACAGGAAAAAACTTTGTGGCCTTTGTGCTCTTTGTGGGAGAATCTGTTCACCGTGAAGTACGTGTTTTTTTTACAAACATCCGCGTTTTGAAACCATCAAACGTTTGCGCAATTTGGAAGAATTATACCTGAAAAAAAGTTTGACTGTTATCACAAAATTTTTTGCCAATAGATTGTTCGTTTTTACCAAAAACCGGACGGCTTATTTAATTCATAAACTCAAATTTTCAACAAACCTTTTAAAACATTTAACGAATTTTTCAGGATTAGCAGGTTTAATTTTAAAAGGAAATTGAGTGAATAAAAAGGAGCTAATAATTTAGTATTAATCCTGTTGATGCTCATGATGGATGCGGTGACGCAAAATGCATTATTGAAATACCGGGTCTAATGATCAACGCAATTATTATAGATGATGAAGTTCATTGGATTGAAGAGCTGAAGTTGCAGTTGCAAAAATATTGCCCCGGTATAATTGTTGTTCAACAATGCCATTCATCTAAAGAAGGGCTCGAGGCGATTAAGCGATTAAAGCCGGATCTTGTATTTCTTGATATTGAAATGCCGGGCATGAATGGTTTTGAATTGCTGGAACAATTTACTGAAATCGCCTTCGCCGTTATATTTACCACTTGTTACGACCGATACGCGATAAAAGCGATACACTTCAGCGCCTTGGATTATTTATTAAAGCCGGTCGATCCCAAAGAATTGATAAGCGCCGTAAAAAAAGTAGAGAACAAACAGCCTCTGCCCCTGACTGGCCAGTTTCAGTTTCTGCTAAATCAAATACGATTGAAAGGAAATGATTTTAATAAGCTGGCCGTACCCACGTTAGAAGGTTTTGAATTGATACCAACAGATCAGTTGATGCGCTGCAACGCCAACGATAATTATACCTGCTTCTACATGAAAGATAAAAATAAAATTACGGCCTGCCGTACATTGAAAGAGATCGAAGAACAGTTAAAGGATTTTAAATTTTTTATTCGTGTGCATCATTCCCATATTGTAAACCTCAATGAAGTAGTAAAATATATACGTGGCGAGGGAGGTCATCTCATCCTAAGTGATGGAACGTCCATCAATGTATCAAAAAGCAGGAAAGACAAGTTACTGGATACTTTGTATCCCTACCGGCATTAAAATGTGATTAAAAATTACTCACTCATATCGCTTACCAGTTTGCCAAAATGATAACTTACTCAGTTTGGCTAACTTTAATTTTCAGCTGCTTTTAGTTTTGATATTGTAAATACTAATTATCATTTTAAATATCAAAACAATGAAAACTAAATTCAATTATTTATTCATCGCCTTCTTTGCAACAACGTTATGCATTGGCGATACTTCCGGCCAGTCAATGATTAAAAAATCAAGCACAGCCACCCGGTTTGAATATGGCGATAACTTAGCCAGCCCTGCCGCCGATGGTTCTCTTGCAGAATCCCGCGTAAGTCAAAGGGCATTAAATGCTTTCTCCAAAAAATTCCCCGACGCATCTCAGGTGAAATGGAGCAGGGTTGGAAACAAATATGGTATCAGTTTTATGGACGAAGACAAACAACACCGGTGCCTGTATAATGTAAAAGGAAATTTAATTTACACTCTTCGGTATGGGTCAGAAAAGGATTTGCCACGCGACATCAGAAAAGACATAAAAAGAGAGTATGTTGATTATAATATTACCCAGGCGGTGGAGACACATGAAGATAACAGGAACGTTTGGATAGTAAACCTTGATGATGAGAACAACCTGGTAACAGTCGCTATAGAAAATGGTTCCATGGAAGAATTGAGCCATTATAAAAAATCAAAGACTTTATAGTTTCGGGTATACTATTGCCGAAATTTTCCCTCTGTCCCACAAAGGCACAAAGAGCACAAAGAATACAAATAAAAATATTCTGTGGACTCGGCGTCTTTGTGGGATAATTTTATACCTGTACTACTAATCCACCGAGAGCAAAAACTTACCTGCATCAGACAGGGAAAAATACTCTCTGGGCTCTGTGTCTGTGGGGATATAATAGTCGCAATTGCCCCCTTAAGTTGTCAGGTTGATACCGCATGAATATTAATTAATCAACCGATTTTTGTGCAAACAAATTATCAATCAAATTAAATTTTACACCATGGCACGACTAAATTCTTATCTAACGTTTACGGACAATTGCAGGGAAGCAATGAATTTTTACAAAGATTGTCTTGGAGGCGAACTTACTTTTATGACCGTAGGTGAATCCCCGATGGCATCCATGATGCCTGCTTCTTATAAAGATTCGATTTTACATTCTTCCCTCACAATCGGAGGCAATATGCTGATGGGCTCCGACATGAGAAAAAGTACCCCGATTGACGGCGATACAATTACACTTTGTCTCAATTGTGAAAGCGAAGAAGAGCTTACAAAATTTTACAACAATCTTTCCGCCGGAGGAACCATTAAAGAACCATTGGGAGAGATGCCTGATGGCGCAAAAATTGGTGCATTAAAAGATAAATACAATAAAAGCTGGATGTTTTATTATAATAAAAATATACCTGCGTAATCAAAAACGAAACATAGGGGAAGATAATAAAGAAGAAAATATAATATTGAAACATTCAAGTGGCTTATCATTTTTTATCACATTATAATCTGAGCCGTTGAATTGAATATTTCATCTTTATTTGGAACGATGCATCCGGCATTTCATTTATAAATATCTTCAACCGGGGCTGCAACCGCATGGTTCGCTGTAAATGTAAGGCCGAGCAATTTTGCAAAAGTTGCGGCAAGCTGTTGCTGATATAAAGTTTTCGTTTTTGTTACTTCCCCCATTGGCTTCGTATCAGGGCCTATTGCTGCAATCCATATCTGTCCGGCATCTTCAATCTTTTCTCCATGATGTTGCCAGTTTTCTTTAGGGTTGTCTCCCCTGCCGTGATCACAAGTGACAATCAATGTTGTTTTATTTTTATACTGCGGTTCAGATTGTAAATAATTCCAAAGGTCTTCGATCATCCTGTCTTCAGCATAAGCGCTTTCAAGATATTGGTCATACAATCCCTCGTGGGCAAGATCATCAGTTTCATCAAATGAGATATACAAAACTTTAAGCTTCATCTGTTTCAAATATTCTCTTGCGGCAATATAAGTAAGCACGTCGGGCCGCACGCCTATAGGCCGCGTGGTGAGAGATTGTATATCATCAATAAGCCTGAATTTTTCGGTTGTGTAAGGCAGTGAATCTGTATCACTGTTTACATAAAATCCACTTCTTTGTTTATTCAAAATATATGGAATTACATCCCACGTTGCAAACGCAGCCACTTTATTTTTATAATCTTTTTGCTGGTTTATAAATTCAAGAACATTTATATTTTTATTCCAGATTTTATCATTGGAATTTACTGCCGTATCCGGGTAGCCGGTAAATATCTCATTGTACCCGGGGTATGAAAATTTATACCGGTTTGCATTATTCACATCACTTCCTTTCCACCTGTTGCCGTACAGTTGCCCCTTGCTTACAACTGTGCTCCACAAAAAAGGAAATAATTTTTTTCTCCTGGTATTAATATTATCATCCCAAAATTTTGAGCTGGTGCCGGCACTGTCTTTTGTAAATTCTTTATTCTTTAAAAGGGCGGAATCGGCGCCGCCATACACTTCCTGCCACCGCATTCCATCCAAAGTAACAATTACAAGATTCTCAGTTTTCTGCTGTGCTGAAATTTTTTGTGGAGAAAGAAGAAAAAATATAACCACAATACAAATAGATTTATACATCCTGATTTTTTTAATTGATAAAATAACGGATTAAAAATAACTCCACTTAGGTATATAAACAAAACGCATTTTTTATTTCAGCTAAGCATGCCCATCATTGTCGCCGCAATGAAATTATTCACCGCTGTATAAATGAAACAGATTTTCATGTCTATCCAGGGCTTTCTTCGGAGAGATGAAAAAAGTATTTGTAAGCTTAAAAAAGAATAAAACAAATCAATGCAACATTTTAAAAAATTAAGATGTCATAATATAAAACATACAGCATGAAACGCTCATTATTCTTAATTGTCATTGTTGGACTGGTTTTGTTTTCATGTAAAAAAAATACTTCAGATTTAATTTCGTCCTCGCTTGACGGAACATGGCGAATGATTTTTGTAAAAGATAATGTTTCAAATACTGTAATGACTAAACCTGCTTCGCTGTACGGCGATGTAATTATCACGTTTGTTTCCGGCAACTTTTCAACAGGTGTATTCAACGGAAACACGCCTACTAATGACCTCGGTCCAGATAGGTATTCGCTGGGCGCAAATCGCACATTATTTATTTCGTCGCTGAGTATGACAAAAGTCGCGGAAACTTCGTGGGGCCTGCAATTTGTCGC
>JBDTMP010000233.1:0-5991 GCA_039934215.1 Ginsengibacter sp. | reverse complement strand
ACTGAATCGTGAAGCGGGTCAACAGTTATGGATACAAACTGCACTATGGAATCATTATTAGTAAATGAATTTTGCAGACGCTTCATGGCCCTTGCAAGCTGGGGGCAAATGGTAGGGCATCGGGTAAAGAAAAAATCGAGAACAATTATTTTACCCTTTAGATCAGCAAACGAAACTGTATCTCCAAACTGGTTTATAAAACGCATGTTACTTACATGATGCCATAGGGTGTCATAAGTGGTCTTGCCATTTTTTTCTGTAACATTTACGCTGTCATAAAAATATCTGTGTGGCATCTGCACATCCCTGTTGCTGTAATAGCTTACTAAAAGGTAACCCGAAACTGGTAACAAGATCGCCAGCATTAGAGCAAAAAGCGCTTTTTTATTCATGATTTTTTTCTTCTAATACAAAATTAGCCAATCGTAGAGAAGGAGTAAACTCAATTTGTTGAGAGACGTTATAATCAAAATAATTTTAAGCCTATTGCAAAGCTCATTGAACCAAAATCTTCTTTAGTTAATTCATCCCGGTTAAAAATATTGATAAAGGAAAGTTTGCCTGTCCATCTTTGATTATTAGAAAAGTAAAAACCAAATGATGGCTTTAATCCAAAATAAGTATTTCCATTTACGAAAGATGGCCCTGCAATTAAAGAAAAATATATTTTTTCCGTAGGATGAAATGATGAGCCGACAAAAAGATTTGCCATACTTCCTAAATCATCTATTGGTTTACCATTTGCTTCCAGCCTGAAGACTTTATCGTCCTCGGGATAAGTATCTGCCGTAAATTCTATGGTAGGTTTAAATTTCGTTTTATTATTAAAAAAGATCTGTATGCCGGCGCCCATACCCCAGGGGTTATTGCCTTTTGACGCATCATAAACTGTATTATTATATTGGGCAAATAAATAAGTTGATACTTTTTTTTGGGCCTTCGTTGAAACTTGCACCAGTAAAAAGCATACTAAAAGGAATGGGATTATTCTTTTCATTTCAGGCTTTTATTGTACCCAGACAGGTACAATAAATTAATTTTTTTCACCTTTCTCCATTGCAGGCACAGGATGTTGCTGCACATGTTCGGTAGAAGGACGGCTTCCGGCGTCCGTATTTCTTAAATGTTTCCAGCTATTACCGTCTGCGAGAAAGGCGACAATAAACCATACAAATAATGTTGTTGGTACCGCAACGGTCATTATAAGATTTCTTATTTCATCTCCGAGGTGCATAAATATCGAGATAATATAAAAAGCCTTTGCCAATGTCATTATGCATACAAGGCCTTTAAATACCAAAACCAGGAACTGGTTGGGATCAGCTCCCTTGTGTATAGTGTATATAGACAATCCGAGACTAAGTTCCGCAATAGTTAGAATTAATAAGATCCAGAAGGTTTTCCATATTCTTTTTATCTGTGCATTATCACCTTCGTGTGATATTAAATGTGTAGTTTCTGCAGACATATAAATTATTTAAACTTCTAAAAATATCAATTAATCTTTTTTCTAAATATCATATTAGATAAAAACAAAGAAATACAAATACCCATACGAGGTCAACAAAATGCCAGTAAAGCCCTGCCTTTTCAATCATCTCATAATGGCCTCTCTGTTCAAAATGCCCAAGACGTGTTTTCACAAGCATAATGCAATTTATTACAACCCCTGAGAAAACATGAAAACCATGAAAACCTGTGATGCCAAAGAAATACCCGCCGAATGCGATAGGGCCGGGCGTTGCTACCATCCGGCCATTAAATTCTACATGAGGGCCCCATGGATTGTGGGTTACAGTGGTTCCCCATTGTTGTAAAACTCCATCTACCAAAACTTCATGACGACCAGTGATAAGATGCGTCCATTCCCATGCCTGGCAACTTAGAAAAGCAATCCCTCCGAGGATAGTAAGGAAAACCCATTTTTCAACTCCTTTACGATTCATATTGTGCCCGTCATGAACAGCCAGCACCATTGTTACCGAACTTAAAATAAGTATGAAAGTCATCAGGCTCACAAAAGCAAGTGGAAGATTTGCTTCCCCGGTAAAAGGAAATGTATTGAACACATGATTCGGATCTGCCCAGGCATTCACACTGAAACGAATGGTGCCGTATGAAATTAAGAAAGCACCGAATGTGAAAGAATCGCTCATTAAAAAATACCACATCATGAGCTTGCCATAGCTAACGTTGAAAGGGCTTTTACCGCCACTCCACAATTTGGTTTTAGGTTGTGCCAGCGCTGTTTCCATTATTACTCTTTAAAAGGTTATTGCAAAAATATATTAATTGTTCTATTGTCATATAGTATAATTGTTGAACTGCTACCAGATTTTCAACTTCAAATTTTAAGTTCTCTAATGTCCATCTCCATTTTAATTTTCACCGTATCATCACCAGGAATATTAATAAATATATCCATAAAAAATCAACAAAATGCCAGTAGGTATTTATAAGATCTATTGGTACCGGGCTATAATTTTTTGTTTTAATGCTAAATGCTTTTATCCAGGTTATTATTAAGGCAATTACCCCACCTAATACGTGCAATGCATGCAAGCCGACTATTATGTACAAAAAAGAAAAAGATACGTTACGTGTTAATGTAAAACCATTCTGCCATAATTTATTAAATCCTATGTATTGCATGAATACGAATGCGATTCCTAAAAACATTGTTACTGCCAGCCAACGCCTGTAGCTTTTCATTTCGCGTTGCCTGAAAGCGCTTCGGCTGGCCAATATGGTAAGGCTGCTGATTATTATTACCGCTGTTGAATACCAGAATATAATTGGCAGGTCGAATGTAATCCAATTAGCAAGATTACGCTTCACGATATATGCGCTGGTAAGGCCTGCAAACATCATCACGATACTTGCAAGAGCAATCCACAAAGTAAATTTATGCGGATGTATCCTGTTTTTTTCTTCTTTCATCAACGCTATCATAAATTATAAATTCTTTTTCTTTCTTATCGATTCTATCAAACACCATCATTTATCCTTTGTCGAATAACAATGAAAGGAAAACGATCATCAAATAAAAATAAGAGCTGAACATAACTCTCCTTGCAGCATCCACATTCATTTTAATCAATAGCAATACACTCATGCTAACCATAGCAATATTACAGAATAGTAAAATCCAAAACGATAAGATGCCGCTTATGTGAAAATAAAATGGCAGCATGCCCACGGGTATCATTAGCATTGAATAAATAACGCTTTGCAGTGCCGTGAATTTTGTAGGCCCTCCGGCGCCAGGCAATAATTTAAATCCAGCCTTTTCATAATCTTTATGAGCAACCCATGCAATAGCCCAAAAGTGGGGGAATTGCCATAAAAATAATATCGAGAATAAAACCCATCCGCCTTCGCTAAGTTGATTGGTGCCAGCGGTCCAGCCTATGAGGCAAGGTAAGGCTCCCGGCAAAGCGCCCACCAGTACTGATATTGAATTTATTTTTTTTAAAGGAGTATAAACAAATCCGTATAGCAATAAACTCAACAGGGAGATAATGGCGCTTAGTAAGTTAAACCTTAGCCACATTAGCATCACGCCGCCTATACCGGCAATTATTGCGAAGGTAAGCGCTTCACTTACCTTCATTCTTCCTGAGGCGACAGGCCTTCCGGCAGTGCGTTTCATTAAAGCATCAGTATCTTTTTCAATAGCCTGGTTTATTGCATTTGCGGAGCCGGTGATTAACATGCCGGCCAGAAACAAGGTAAATACAGACAAAAAGTCGAAATCTATATTGGGGACAAGCAGGTAGCATACCACGCAACTAAAAACAACTGTAAAGCTTAACGTGAATTTAATTAACTGGAAATAATCTTTCACTTTACTCGCCACCGCAAGAGAAGATGAATGTGGAATTCCTGTAATCGCTTTATCCATTAATAAAAACTATTTTTAAAAAAAGCCCCGAAGAACTCAGGGCATTTCCAATTAAATTATATTTAAATAAATTTTGAATTGATACCCATTATCAGTGCCTGCTTTCCGATTCACCAATTGGTTCAGTTTGCGGAATAAAATCTCTTCCATCTTTACCGTAATCGTAAGGCCAGCGATGCACTTCTGGAATTTCACCAGGCCAGTTGCCATGCCCCGGGTGTATGGGCGCCGTCCACTCCATTGTTGTTGCACCCCATGGGTTTTGATTGGTTAACTTTCTTCCTTTAAATATTGAATAAAAGAAATTAATAAGAAACAAAATCTGCGTAGCAAAAACAATTAAAGCTACCACGCTTATAAATTCATTGAGGCCATCAAACATTTTAAATGACTCCCAATTGCTGAAATCGTAATAACGGCGTGGCATACCTGCAAGGCCTTCGTAGTGCATTGGCCAGAAAATAAGATAAGCCCCTATGATAGTTATCCAGAAATGTATATAACCCAGGGTATTATTGAGGTGCTTTCCGTACATTTTAGGAAACCAATGATAAATACCGGCAAACATGCCAAACATAGATGCTACGCCCATTACAAGATGAAAGTGAGCAATTACAAAGTAAGTATCATGCAGATGGAGATCCAGGGCAGAGTTACCAAGCCAGATACCTGTTAATCCGCCCGATATAAATAAACTGACAAAACCAATGGCGAAAAGCATGGCCGGCGTAAAGTGAATGTTTCCTTTCCACAAGGTGGTAAGCCAGTTGAAAACTTTAATAGCTGAAGGAACAGCAATTAATAAAGTGAATAATACAAAAAATGAACCGAGGAATGGATTCATTCCGGTAACAAACATATGATGCGCCCACACCAAAAATGATAGAGAGGCTATTGCAAACAAGGAACCCACCATTGCCATATAACCGAAAATGGGCTTTCTTGCATTAATCGAAATTACTTCCGATGCTATACCCATTGCCGGTAAGGCAATTATATATACTTCAGGATGACCCAGAAACCAAAACAAATGCTGAAACAAAATTGGGCTGCCTCCTTCATTTGGTAATATTTTGCCTGCAATAACAATGTCACTTAGATAAAAGCTGGTACCGAGATTGCGATCAAACAATAATAATATTACTGCTGATAACAATACCGGGAAAGTCAACACACCTAAAATTGCGGTAAAAAAGAAGGCCCAAATGGTAAGTGGCATCCTTGTCATGCTCATACCCTTGGTACGCATATTCAATATAGTAGTGATATAATTTAATCCACCCAGCAGCACTGAAATAATAAATAGCGCTATACTGGCAAGCCAAAGATCCATTCCAATCTTAGAGCCATCCATTGCATCGTGCAATGCGCTTAATGGAGGGTATATAGTCCAGCCGCCGCTTGCAGGGCCTGTTTGTACAAATAGGGAAGAAAACATTACTATAGAAGACGCAAAGAAAAACCAATAGGAAAGCATGTTTAAAAATGGCGAGGCCATATCTCTTGCGCCTACCTGTAGCGGTATAAGAAAGTTAGAAAATGTGCCGCTTAAGCCCGCAGTAAGTACAAAGAATACAAGAATGGTTCCATGCATTGTGACCAGGGCATAATAAAATTCCTGGTCAAGCTTTCCACCTTTTGCCCAATGGCCTAAAAGATCTTCCAGGAATGGGAAGGTTTGATCAGGATAACCTAATTGTAAACGAAATATAACAGAAAACAAGCCTCCGATTACAGCCCATGTCATGCCTGTAATGAGGAATTGCTTTGAAATCATTTTATGATCCTGGCTAAAAACATATTTAGTTATAAACGACTCCTTATGGTGATGTACATGTGCAGCATGGCCAAGGTCATGCACCACCAGCGGTTCTTCATGCGAAACTTCTTCGTTATTCATAATGATATTATTTTTAATGAGCCCGGTGAACTCAATGTTTATTTTTAGCAGCGTCCATATTTTGAGCCACTGTTTTAGTTGTATCTGCGGGTACCGTCGGCTTATAGTTTGGATCCATCTCGGGAAATGCAAGATAATATTCAGGCTTTTGAGTAGCCATATATTGATCAAAGTTCTGCTGGGATTC
>JBDTMP010000232.1:0-9105 GCA_039934215.1 Ginsengibacter sp. | reverse complement strand
AATTTATCATGGGCGGTGAATGCTGAATTAGCCAATGATCAATTTGAAGTAGAAAGAAGTTTCGATCAAACCAATTTTTCTACTTCCGGCTTTGTACTGGGAGCACAATCAGTAAAGAATGGCTTTGGCCAATACAGCTTTGATGATAAAAGCGCTGAAATTTTACAACACGAGGTTATTTATTACAGGCTGAAGCAGGTTGATATAAAAGGCAACTCTACCTACAGCGTTGTAAAAATGGTTCGCCTGCCGCAAGTATCTGCAGGAAAAACTACCGTGCAGGTAATGCCAAATCCTTACATGGATAAGCTGAAGATAAATTTTGAGAGCAACACAAACGGCAATGCAGAAATAAGATTAATAAGCGCATCCGGAACAGTAGTTAAAAAAGTAGCGTCTGCTATCAGCAAAGGGCTCAATAGTTTCCAGATACAGGACTTACGCGACCAGAATCCCGGAATGTATGTAGTAAATATCGTGGTAAATGGTAAATCTGTTGACAGCCAGAAGATCATAAAAAATTAAAAAGGAAGTATTTTATTTGGGTTACTGTAGTTAAAAGAACCGTCTCTTAATAAAAGAGACGTTTTCTTTTTATGCCAGGGCAAAGCTGAAGAAAATATTTTTAGAGTAATAAAATATTTATCATTTACCTATGGAATTAAAAAGAATAGATCGCCTGCAGCTTAATTTCTGACTTCCTGTTTTTTCGAATCTCGTCGAGGCCGCTGCCAGTTGTGTTTTTATCCGGGTAAATTGTTTGAGCAAATTTTGTCCAAAGGGATAATTTGCGGCTGAGATCATAATTTATATTCAGGTAATAGCGGTATCCTTTATCATAAAATACAGGAATAGAAAAGCTATAGAGCAAATCATTTTCATAAGCATACAGGCGGCTGTCATACCCATCGGTTTCAAAATATTGTAATCGTATATTCCCGGAAAATGGCTTTAAGAGAGGCTTGTAAATAATATCAGTATACAGCAGAAATCCGTTTTGAGGGGCATCGCCTCTTTTATCAAACCATGATAGTTCCACCCTTGACCGGAAGGTAAATGTAGTATTGAGCTTATAGCTGAACTGGGATCTTAATCCCTGCTTTGGCCTCACTACTACCGGGTTTAGAGGAAGATCGGCGGGGTTATAATTGATCGCCTTTTTTTCTGCCCTGTAACGCACATAGGCCTCCACCTGCTTATTAGGCCGGTAGGTTAACTGGATCATATATTCACTACCGGAATTTGGGGCATCCGCCCTGAATTTAAGCCACGGGAAATTATAAAAATCAGCATAAGCATCTATCCGCAAATAATCAACCGGTGTGATCGTAATGCCGGTATAAAAGCCGCTTTCATTTGTGGGAAAGGTACTTTCGGTAAACGCATTGGTATAAAGTGATTGGTAACCGCGGGAAATTTTTCGGTATAAAAAACTCATGTCCACATGCGAGTTGGTGCTTATGAGCAAGCCGTTTACAAAAGCCTTATCAAGGTCCTCATCAGTGGCTGCTTCTCCAAAGAAGTGCATATTCTTAAAAGTATAGCTATAATCCACGCTGTAATTGCCGCTTGATTTACCCGAAAGCGCATATTTATTATACAACAATCCAGACTTTGTGATCGTATGATCAAAACTATAATGCACTCCGTTTATGCCTATATGCAGGCGCTCGTTGGAATAGCCAACATTGCCACCAAAGCTTAGCTGGCCCTGCGAGCTTTTATCTTGAACCTCACTATGGGTTCTGTGGTATCCTGAAATTTGTAAAGAAGAAACATAATCATCAAAATTTATGGTATCCAGTACAAAATTGGCATCCAGCTTTCGAAAGCTGGCAAAGCCTGTAGCTTCCCAGTTTCTCTTTTGCAAAGTAATGCCCACTCCCCTGTTGAAAATAATTTCACCCGCAGAGTTATAAGGCCTTAATACATCAGACTGGCGTTTTACATTGGAAATATCTGCGCTTTTTTTAAACGCAAGGCTTTGCCATTGCGTTAAGCCCTGGCCCATATTTACAGTAAAGTCACCAATGGCCAACGCTTTAATAATGCCAAGATTTCTTACAAATAGGTGCGCTGAATAAAAATCAAATCCTTTCTTTTGGGCGCCTTTAAAAAATTGCTCTCCTGCATCTTTCTCCCCTGTGATGCCGTATTGAAGCAGGTTTTTAAATTGATACTTATACCGGACAAAAAGCTTTTGCCGGCTGCCGGGGTAGAAATTATTGGCGGTGCTTCCGTCAAGCAGATAGCCTTTGGATTTTTCAAGAACCATTGAGCTTCTTACCAAAAGAGACCTGTTCCCATTTTTAAGACGGCTTCCCAGCGTATTGAATATTTCCGTTTTGCTATCAACCGTTACATAAGGCCTTAATCGATGAAGCAGGGTAACATCCCAGCCGGGAATAGCCTGGAGCTCATAAATATTCAGAAAATTTCCCAGTAAATTTCTGTATGAAAGCAGGTTGGAAATTTGAATGGGGGTAAGAAATTTAAATTCTTCAAGCTGACCCTTATCGGCATAATTTAAATTTACGGGGTCCTTTATGTAATGCTGTAATTCCTGCAGGTAGGAGTCATCTTCTGTTTCTACGTCATCCCCGGATTCGGTTAAATTTTCCAGTTGTTGCTCCACCACAGGAGGCACTGCAGGCTCGGGTGGATTCTGCTGCGCGTGTCCATTAATAGACAGGCCCGTGCATATAAGAACGAATAAAAGAAATGACCCCGGCCTTGTGATGTTAGTCTTTTTCAATCTCTTTTGATTTGAAATTAACAATCAGCATAAGGCCGGGGCTAAAACCGAGTTGTGGGTGATAGCTGGCGCTAAGATCGAGTCGTATATTATTCCAGCTTATTCCTGCGCCGGCATACGGCGATTCATTCTCTGAGGCGATACCTGCTCTTGCAAAAAATTGTTTGGCAAAATTATATTCAACTCCTGCATTCACATTTACCGGGAGGTTTTCCTGCTTTACAATTTCTATGCTTACTAAAAAACTTTCCGATGGCTCGTACCCTAAACCGAATTTATAAATTGAGCCAAGCTTTTCATCGTTGGTCTTACTGAGTGTTCCGCCAATAGGGTTGTAAAAGTGAATACCGGCATGCAATTGTTCTGTAAGATGGGCAATGGCTCCAATTTCGAAATTCACTGTGGAGGAGTTTTGATAACCGGGAATCCGGTAAGAATAATAATTGAACTTAACACCGATATCAAGCTTACTGCCAAGCGAGCGGGCGTAGGCAATACCCAATTGAGATTCGTTATAATTCTTAAATCCAAAGTAATCTGCCTGGAACCCAAAATTGCCTTGTTTGGTTGGCAGCACTGCCACCGCTGAGTACATATTTGTTTCGGCAAGAAGAAATCTTCTTTCTCCATAAGCGCCAATGGCAGGGCTTTTTATTTGCGCCAGCGCAGCCTGGTTGGAAGTAAAGGAAAATGCATCTGTATGGTGAATGCTGTACGCGCCTAACCCAATGTAAGGAGAAGCCAGCGGTCGCCGGATTGCCTGGGCATGTAAGCAGTTTTGAAAGAACGTTAATAAAATGACAAGGCAAATTTTTATCAAAAGCAGAAAATTTAGTGTGCAAATAAATATATAGATTAAAATTAAATTTCCACCTCTTCTGCAAAAATTAATAGTAAATGAATATAGGTTTAATTTTGCGCCATGAAAATATTGGACGGAAAGGTGGCAGCCGCGGCCATAAAGGAAAATCTTAAGAATAAAATTTCAGCATTACAGGACCAGAAAAAGAAACTACCGCATCTTGCCGCGGTGCTCATTGGCAGCAATCCTGCCAGCGAAACGTATGTAGCTTCTAAAGTTAAGAATTGCAGGGAAGTAGGCATTACTTCCACTTTAATACGATTAGAAGAATCCATTTCAGAAGATGAGCTTCTTCGCAGAATTAAAGAATTAAATGATGATGCCGGTATTGACGGAATATTAGTGCAGCTACCTCTGCCCAAACATATCTCTGAAGAAAAGGTAATCTACGCCATCTCACCGGAAAAAGATGTAGATGGTTTTCACCCGGTAAATGTTGGCAAAATGGTACTCGGTTTTCCATCTTTTATATCCGCCACGCCATATGGAATTTTGTTACTACTCAGGCATTATGAAATTGAGACCAATGGAAAAAGTGTGGTGGTAATAGGGAGAAGTAATATTGTAGGCACGCCAATAAGTATTTTATTATCGAGAAATAATGATGCGGGAAATGCAACGGTTACGCTTTGCCATTCGCGTACAAAAAATATTAAAGACCTTTGCAAAGAGGCTGATATAATAATCGCGGCGATTGGCAAGCCTGGTTTTGTAACGGAAGATATGGTGAAGAATGGCGCGGTAGTAATTGACGTAGGCATCAACCGGGTAAAAGATGAAACAAAAAAAAGCGGCTTCGCCCTGGCCGGCGATGTAGATTTTAAGAATGTGTCTGCTAAGGCAGGTTACATCAGCCCGGTTCCTGGAGGTGTGGGACTGATGACAATTGCTGCTTTGTTAATGAACACTTATAAGGCTTGTGAGGAGAGAAGGCAATAGGCAATAAAGCAAAAGGCAAATGAACAAATGAACAATGAATGACAAGCTGATTCTTTCTTGAACACTTGATACTTGATACTTGATACTTGATTTATGATTTCTGAGAAACTTATAGATATTACTACACTTCTTCCGGTAATGGAATCGTTTTACACTTTACAGGGCGAAGGATTTCACCAGGGTAAAGCAGCTTATTTTATAAGGCTCGCCGCTTGCGATGTTGGCTGCGTGTGGTGCGATGTGAAAGAAAGCTGGGATAAAGATTTACATCCAAAACAAAGTATCGAGCAAATTGTAGAAGGAGCAAAAAATAATCCCTGCCGGCTGGCCGTTATTACCGGAGGAGAACCTACCATGTATAACCTCGAAAACCTTACCAACGCCTTGCAACTTGAGGGCTTTTCAACCAACATAGAAACTTCAGGATCACACCCGCTGACAGGATCGTGGGATTGGATTTGTCTATCTCCCAAAAAGTTCAAGCCGCCATTGCCGGGAATAATGAAGAAAGCAGATGAATTAAAAATTGTCGTGTTCAATAAATCGGATTTTAGCTGGGCTGAAAAATATGCAGCTTTGGTTGCACCACATTGCCAGCTATATCTGCAACCTGAATGGAGTAAAGCTGAAGCAGTGACGCCAATGATAATTGAATACATCAAAGCCAATCCTCAATGGCAACTTTCGCTGCAGATACATAAATATATTAATGTGCCTTAATAGCCATGTGGGGATGTACGTGTAAGATGTGTGAACACAATCAGAGAAAAGAAACCGGGGTTTTACAGTTTACGTCTCACTCCTTAAATCATAGGTGCATTACATTTTTTCCTTAACAATGCATTACATAATTCCCAACTTATTTCTTATTATTTTTATTAATCTCTGAAAAATAAATAAATAGAAATTTTGATACAGAAATTTTTTCTTACATCTTATATCGCACTTCTTACCTCTTTCGTTTCCATGGCACAATGGTACGATCCTGAAAAAGTAGATCACAATGCAACTACGGTCTATAACCTGGGAAATAATAAAGCGCAAAACGGAGATTATGTAACTGCGCAGCAAATGATGAACGAGGCGTTGAAAATGGAGCCAAAATTCGTAGACGCCTACCTCTCACTGGCAGGCATAAACGCGAGCATGAAAAATTACACGCTGGCTGTTACTAATTTTGAAAAAGCATTTGCACTCGATTCCGTTTACAGCAACTATTATTTACTTCCCTATTCCATCGACCTGGCGGGGTGTGGCAGATTTGAAGACGCTTTAAAAGCCGTCGATATTTTTCTTTTAAATCCTAAAATAAATGAGCGAAGCATCAAGGCGGGTGAATTCAGAAAGAAAACATATCAGTTTGCAATAGACTATGCAAAAACACTTACTGATAAAAATTATGTTTTTAATCCGCAGAATGCAGGAGACAGTATTAACACAGCGGACCTGGAATATTTTCCTTCGCTCACGATTGATGGACAGAAAATGATTTTTACAAAACGAATCAACAGGAATGAAGATTTTTATGAAAGTGATAAAATAAATGGCAACTGGGGTAAGGCCTTTCCGCTGCCGGGTAATATTAATTCCACAACATTTAATGAAGGCGCACAGAACATTTCGCAGGATGGAAACTGGCTCATCTTTACAGGCTGCAATTTTCCTGAAGGGCTTGGAAGTTGCGATCTTTATATTTCATATCTCACAAAAACCGGGTGGAGCGAACCGAAGAATTTAGGGCCGAATGTAAACTCCGAATTTTGGGAATCAACGCCATCTTTATCTCCCGATAAAAAAGACCTTTATTTCAGCAGCAATGTTCCGGGTGGCTTCGGTGGTAAAGACATTTGGGTTTGCCACAGAAACGAGGACGGAAGCTGGGGTGAGCCGCTTAATCTCGGCCCTGAAATAAATACCTCCGCTGACGAAAGCACTCCTTTTATTCATGCCGATAACCGCACACTATATTTCAATTCGAACGGGCTTCCCGGCTACAGCGAAAAGCCCGATATTTTTGTTACAAGAAAAGCCCCGGAAGGAAAATGGAGCAAGCCTGAAAATCTTGGCTACCCGGTAAATACTATTGATGACGAGGGCTCACTCGTAGTGGCTTCCGATGGTAAAACCGCCTATTACTCCAGCGACCGTAATGATACAAAAGGCGGTCTTGATATTTATACTTTTGAATTGAGAAAAGATTTAAGGCCTTTAAAAACTTTGTGGGTTAAAGGGAATGTCTATGATACCAAAACGAAGAAAGGATTGCCATCGTCGGTGGAGCTCGTTGATGTAAAAACCAGGGAGCAGGTGAGCAAACTTCAAACTGATGAAGACGGTAATTATTTAGTTACACTTCCTGTTGGGAAAGATTATGCTTTTAATGTGAAGCGCAAAGGCTACCTGTTTTATTCTGAAAATTATAATATCAGCGAGACATTTCCTGATTCAATTTTACAGGCTGATATTCCTTTACAACCGATCGAAGCCAATGCACGCATCGTTTTAAAAAATGTATTTTTTGATACAAAAAAAACAGAATTAAATCCTGAATCAATTACTGAGCTTGATAACGTGGTAAGGCTTTTAAATGAAAACCCAAATTTGAAAATACAGATAAGCGGCTATACAGATAATGTAGGAAAGCCTGCAGACAATCTTAAGCTTTCAACAGGTCGGGCGGTGGCGGTTGTGAATTATTTATTGAATAAAAGTGTGCGGAACGAAAGGCTTTCGTTTAAAGGATATGGAGAAACAAATGCCATAGCCAATAATAATACCGAAGAAGGAAGAGCTAAGAATCGTCGCACAGAATTGAGTGTAATCAGTAATTAAAAATGAAAACTTATAACTTTATAATTCTAATTAAATGTGAAACTTACGATTGTAATAAGTAACATGCAAAATGAAGACAATAGTCTCAATAAAGTTCTTGAAGAAGACACAATTATTAGTAATGTCAGGTAAGAGAAATTTATCCGTTAAACATTTTGAAAAAAATAATTACTTTCTGCATTGCCATGGACCAAAAAGATATATTTCAAAATAATCTTACCAAAAAGAAAACAACTTTTGCACTACATCCTAAATTAGATAAAAATTTGTGAGATATAATTTGCAAACAACCGGAAGTCACAAAGCTTTAATAGTTTCACGGATATAATTCTACTGTTTGCAAAAGGAACTTACATATCAAATAGCACTTGCACTCGTACCCAATATTGGCGATATACATGCCAAAGCTTTGGTTAATCATTTTGGAAACGCTGAAGCAATATTTAATGCACCAAAAAAACATCTTGAGGCGTTGGAAGGTATTGGAACTGTGAGAGCAAATTCAATAAAAAACTTTCATGATTTTGATGAAGCTGAAAAAGAAATATCTTTCATTGAGAAATATAAAATAACACCGCTTTTTATTAACGATCCCGGTTATCCCCAAAGATTATTAAATTGTTATGACAGCCCGGCAATCCTATATTATAAAGGAAATGCCGATTTAAATACTTCCAAAATTGTTGCTATAGTTGGCACAAGAAATAATAATGAATATGGTAAAAGTATTTGCGAAAAATTCATAGAAGAACTATCAGCAGAAAATATATTGATCGTTAGTGGTCTTGCTTTTGGAATTGATAGCATTGCTCATAAAAGTTCTTTAAAAAACAATTTAAAAACAATTGGAGTTCTTGCGCATGGCCTTGATATGATCTATCCATCGCACAATACTTCTTTGGCAAAACAGATGTCCACACGGGGAGGGCTGCTTACTGAATTCCGGAGTAATACAAAACCAGATCGCCAAAATTTTCCTTCAAGGAACAGGATCGTTGCGGGAATCAGTGATGCCGTTGTTGTAATTGAAACCGGTATTAAAGGCGGTTCCCTTATAACTGCCGAACTTGGCGTTGGGTATAATAAAGATGTGTTTGCCTTTCCCGGAAGAGTAAATGATATAAAAAGTGAAGGCTGCAATTATCTTATAAAAAATAACAAGGCAGGACTCATCACGTCAGGCAGCGACCTTCTTGAGAATATGGGATGGACACAGATAAAAAAGCCTTCAGTAAAAAAACAAAAGGAATTATTTATCGAACTTACACCTGATGAAAAAATAATTGTCGCGATCCTTCAAATGCAGGACCAGGTTCACATTGACGAGCTGTATATTAAAAGTAAGCTCAATAGCAGCAAAGTTGCGGCAGCGCTGCTGATGCTGGAGATGCAGAATGTAGTACTCTCATTGCCGGGCAAGATTTATAAATTAAGTCCCTAAAAGCCATGCGATGAACTTTGGTTTTTTAATCCATGTAGTGGCTGCCTGTTTGTAGAAAAACAATAACGAAAGTTCGAGTGACTCTGTAGGATTCTCCTGGGTCATAGTAGGAGTTTCTTATTGTAGAATTCTAAAAGGTGGCTGCCATGAAGCCAATTGCTTTATTTTTTATTATCCAAATAAACAGGATGCTCCTAAAGGAACTTAACGACATAATCCCCAAGCGGGAAAACCAAAGTCTGCTAACATTTGATAAAAATGATTAACCAATTAAGT